>NZ_JBEXPT010000029.1:0-57316 GCF_040612195.1 Streptomyces sp. NPDC006450
CGTCCCGGCGCGACGCTCCGCGCCGGGACGGCCGTACGGCGGGACCCGGCCCAGAAGGCGGGGGTCGCGCACAACAGCACGCTGCCGGCCGCGGGGACGCCGTGTCGTGGAACCCTGCGGGCGGCGGTCGCCGTGGCGTCGGGGCCGCAGCCTGGAGCGGCGCGGCGGGCTCCGCGGCCCCTCGCATGCGCAGGCGGCCCCGGGGGTCCCCCGATAGCCTCGCCCTCTGCACCGGAAGGGATTCTCATGCCTCGTATCACGCTCGTGCTGGGCGACATCACGGCCGAGGAGGCCGACGCCGTGGTCAACGCCGCGAACTCCTCGCTGCTCGGCGGTGGGGGAGTCGACGGAGCCATCCACCGGCGCGGCGGCCCGGAGATCCTTGCCGCCTGCGAGGACCTGCGCCGTTCGCACTACGGCAAGGGCCTGCCGACGGGCCGGGCCGTCGCCACCACGGCCGGCCGGCTTCCGGCCGGGCACGTGATCCACACGGTCGGCCCGGTCTGGTCGCGGGACGAGGACCGTTCGGAGCTGCTGGCCTCCTGCTACCGGGAGTCGCTGCGGGTCGCCGATGAGATGGGAGCCCGGAGCGTCGCCTTCCCGGCGATCTCCACCGGCATCTACGGGTGGCCCATGAACGACGGGGCGCGGATCGCGGTGGAGACCGTACGGTCCGTGCGGACCGAGGTCGAGGAGGTGCGGTTCGTGCTGTTCGACGAGCGTGCCTACGCGGCCTTCGCGGCGGCGGTGGACGCCTGACGGGCCCGGTCGGCCCGAGAGGGGCGATTGAAAGAATATGTAGATCGGTCTAGTCTGGCCCCATGGGACAGAAGGGCGCCGAGACGCGGGACCGGCTGCTGGACGCGACGCAGGAGTTGATCGAGGTCGGAGGGTACTTCGGTGCCGGGCTCAATCAAGTGATCGCGGCCAGTGGTGCGCCCCGGGGCTCGCTGTACTTCCACTTCCCCGGCGGCAAGGATCAGCTGGTCGGCGAGTCCGTCCGCCGGGCCGGGGGGATGATCGGTGACGCCCTCGGGGGCCTGGCCGACTCCAGCCCGTCCGTGGCGGAGTTCGTCGACGGGGTGCTGCGGCACCTGGGTGACCGGCTTGAGGAGTCGGGCTGGCGCAAGGGATGCCCGGTGGCCACCGTGGCACTGGAGATGGCCGCCACCAGCGACCCCTTGCACGAGGCGTGCTCGGAGGTCTACGCCTCGTGGCAGGAGGCCCTGCGCGCACAGCTGGCGGGCCGTCCGGACGCGGACGACCTCTCCGTCACGATCCTGGCCCTGGTGGAGGGGGCGCTCCTGCTGGCCCGCGCGCACCGCAGCAGGAGGCCGCTGGACAGCGTCTCCCGTCAGATCGGCGCCCTGCTGCGCTGACACGGCCCGCCGCCACCGGCGGGCTTCATTTTTTGGCCTCAAAATATGTAGACCGATCTATTCTAGGAGTTCTCATGGACGCGATCGTCTTCGGCGCGACCGGCTTCATCGGCCGCTCGCTCGTCGCCGAACTGCTCACCCGGGGGCAGCGGGTGGCGGCAGCCGTACGCAACGACACCCTCACCCCCTGGCTGACTGCCCAGGGCGTCGACACCGGCGGGCTGGACGTCGTCGCCGCCGACATCACGCGACCGCTCCCGGCGCTGCCCGAGGTGCGCGACGTCTACAACGCCGCCGGCCGCTTCGCCTTCGGGCTCGGCGTGCAGGAGGCGCGGGCGACCAACGTCACCGGGGCGCTCAACGTGCTCGAATGGGCCGCCACGCTCCCCCGGTTGCGGCGGCTGGTACACATCAGCGGGTACCGCGTGAGCGCGCCCGGGGGCCGCCCCGACCACGCAGGGCCGGGCGCGTACGAGGCGTCGAAGGTCGAGGGGGATCTCGCGGTGCGCGCCCGGGCTCGCGAGTTGGGAGTACCGCTGACCATCGCGAACCCCAGCACGGTGATCGGGCCGGGCCAGTACATCGGCCTGGCCGCCCTCGTCGAGGACCTGTGGAACGGCCGGCTTCCCGCCCTGCCCGGCGGCCCCGACACCTTCCTGCCCATCGCCACGATCGACTACTTCGTACGGTTCCTCGCGGAGGTCCCCGAGGGGCCCGCCGGTGAGCACTACTGGGTGCTCGACGACAGCACCCCGCTCCTGCCCGAGCTGATCGGTACGGTCGCCGGCCACACCGGCGTACGGGCGCCTCGGCGGACCGTTCCCGCCGGTCTGCTGCGCCGCCTGCCGCGCAGGCTGACCGGCGCCGATCCCGAGACGCTGGCGTTCCTGTCCACCGACCGCTACCCGACGGCGTCCGCCCGCGCCTTCGCGGCGAGCGCAGGCCTGGAGATGCCTCCGGCCGCCGACGCCCTGCGCGAGTGGGCCGACGACCTGGTGGCCGCCCGGTTCGGTGCCGCGACGCCCTGGCTGAGGCCGTACGGGTTCTCCGACGTGGCGGGCAGCCGTACCTGGGTGAGCGGAGAGCGGCAGCGCCCCGACCACGTCCTGCTGCACGGACTGCCGATGAACGCCGACCTCTGGGCACCCCTCGCCGCCCACCTCCCCGGCCCGGTCCTCGCCCCCGACCTGCCGGGCCTCGGCCGATCGGCCGCCACGACCCGGCCGGTGGACGCGTGGCTGGCCGACCTGCTGGGACCGGTGCGGACCCGCCCCGCCCTGGTCGCGCACTCCCTGGCCTGCGGACCGGCGCTGCAATTCGCCGTCGACCATCCGGACCGCATCAGCGGTCTCGTGCTCATCTCCCCGGCGTTCCTGCAGGAACCCGCCGCCCGGCTCGCCCGCTCGTACCTGGCCGCGCCCGTGCTGCGCCGCATGTCCGCCGCCCGGCTGGCCCGGACGCTCGGTGTCCCCGAGGGCGCCGAGGTGGAGAGCGCCGCGGCGGACCTGCGCCGTCACGGCGTGGCGCGCCGCGTGGTCACGGCCGTGCGGACGGACGTCGCCGGCCGCCGGCGGTCGCGGGCGCTGCTGGACCGGGTGAGCGTCCCGGTCCGGATCGTCGTGGGTTCGGCCGATCCGCTGGTCGAGGCCGTCGACCACCCGGTGACCGAGATCGACGGGGCCGGGCACTACCCCCAGCTCACCCACCCCGCGCAGGTCGCCCGCCACCTCGCCGCAGCCTCCGCTCCGATCGGCGGAGGAACGGATGGACGGATGGGGGATGACCGGAGGAACGGATGACCGGATGACCGGCCGGGTCGGCCGGGCCCGTGAGCGCGTGAGCGCACGACCGCCGTGACCGCCCCGAACGGCTCAGGAGGACCGCGGTCGCCTCGATGCGCCCGGGGTGGGCCGCGGGTACGTCCGGGACTGCTTGACGCTGCCGTACGCGAAGCTCGACTCGATCGAGGCGATACCGGGAATGGCGTGGATCCGGTGGCGGACCAGGGCTTCGTAGGCTTCGAGGTCCTCGATGACGACGCGGAGCAGGTAGTCACTGCTTCCCGCCATCAGGTAGCAGTCCTGGATGTGCTCGATGACCGCGACGTGCTCTTCGAACAGCCTCACCGCTTCCGCCGTGTGGCGTTCGAGGCGGATCCGGACGAACACGGTGACCGGGAGTCCGAAGGCGACCTGGTCGACCATGGCGGTGTAGCCGCGGATGAGGCCCGCTTCCTCCAGGCGCCGGACCCGGCGCAGACAGGGCGACGGGGAGAGCCGGACACGGTCGGCCAGATCCTGGTTGGACAGGCGCCCGTCGGCCTGCAATTCCCTGATGATCTGCAGATCGACTGCGTCCATGGCCACTCCTTGGCAGATTCTGCCCCAAACGTATGTCCGGGAGGCAGAACTGGCAATCGACTGCCCCGCCCGAAGCCCTAGCGTTGCCCATGAACGGGCCGGACCGGCCCGCTCTCAGAGGCTGGAGCCATTTCCTTGGTCGCGACGAACACCACCCCGGCGACCGCGCCTCCCGACGCGGCGGGCCCGAAGGCCGGACACCCCGGCCGGTTCGGGCTCTCCCCGCAGGCCGAGGGCATGCTGGCCCTCCTGCTGACCGTGGCGATCTGGGCGGCCTTCGCACTCAGCGCCCGCGCCCTGAGCGCCTCCTCCCTCCTGCCCGCCGATGCCGCCCTGCTGCGGTTCGGCGTCCCCCTCCTCGTCCTGCTCCCCGCCTTGTGGCGGCGCCGTCGCCGCATCGCCGCCGTGCGTCCGGGCGTCGCACTCAAGATCGTCTGCGGTGCGGGGGTGCCGTTCTTCCTGGCGGCGATGCACGGGGGCGCCCTGACCTCCGCGGCCTTCGTCGGCTCGATCGTCCCCGGGATG
This sequence comes from Streptomyces sp. NPDC006450, assembly GCF_040612195.1. Classification (NCBI taxonomy): domain Bacteria; kingdom Bacillati; phylum Actinomycetota; class Actinomycetes; order Kitasatosporales; family Streptomycetaceae; genus Streptomyces; species Streptomyces sp. NPDC006450. The sequence continues at coordinate 4,265 of NZ_JBEXPT010000029.1, forward strand.
GTCCCGCTGTTCGTCTCCGCGATCATGGTCGGCCGCGGGCACGGCGCCCCCCGGGGAACACAGGCGGTCGGGCTCGCGCTGATCGCGTCCGGTGTGGTCGCCCTCGTCTGGCGCTACGTCGTTCCGGTGGACACGGACGTCCTCGCGGGCGCCGGCACGCTCCTGGTGGCCAGCGGTCTGTGGGCCCTGTACACGGTGGGACTGCGCGAGGTGGACCTCGATCCCGTCGGGTCGATCGGACTGCTGTGCCTGCCCTCCTTCGCGGTGATCGCAGCCCTGGTCCTCACCGGGGTCCTGCCGACGGGCATCGTGCACGCGGCCGGCAGCGACATCGTGCTCTTCCTGGTGGTGCAGGGGCTCGGGGTCGGGCTGTGCGCGGGCCTGCTGTACGCCTTCGCCATCCGCCGGCTGGGCGCCGAACGCAGCTCCGTCGTCGGCAGCCTCAGCCCCGTCGCCGTCGTCCTGCTCGCCGTCCCGCTGCTCGGTGAATCGCCGACCCTCGCCGTGCTGGTCGGCGTCCCCCTCATCACCGCCGGCGTCGTCCTCGCCAACCGCCGCCCCCGACCCGAGGTTCCCGCAGATGCTTGAGCTCCTCCCGCCGCCGCCCACCGACCCGCTGTGGGACCTGACCTACGAGTTCGGTGCCGACGACCGGCCCGAACGCATGAACCTCGTCCTCGGCGTCTACCGCGACGAGACGGGAACCACGCCCGTCATGGCCGCCGTCCGCGAGGCCGAGATACGCCTGGCCCAGCGCTCGGAGTCCAAGGAGTACCGCGGGCTCTCCGGCAACGCCGCCTTCAACCGCTCCCTGCTGGACCTGGTCCTGGGCCCCGGCCCGGGCGGACCGGCCGACCGGGCCGCGGCCGTGCAGACCGTCGCGGGCTCCGGCGCGCTGCGGCTCCTGTCCGATCTGATCTGGCGTACCCGCCCGGGCACCACGGTGTGGGTCAGCGATCCGGCCTACGTCAACCACCGGCCCATCCTGGAGGCCGCCGGGCTGAAGGTCCGTCCGTACGGCTGGCGCGACGCGGGGGGCGGCTTCGACACGGAAGGCGTGCTGCGGGAACTGCGCGACGCCCGGCGGGACGACGTCGTCCTGCTCCAGGGCTGCTGCCACAACCCCACGGGCGTGGACCCCCTGCCGGCCGACTGGGCGGCGCTGGCCGAGTCGGCCGTCCGCGGCGGCTGGGTGCCCTTCGTCGACCTCGCCTACCACGGGCTCGGCGACGGCCTGGAAGCCGACCTGCTGGCCACGCGGCTGCTGGCGGCGCGGGTGCCGGAAATGCTGATCGCCGTCAGCTGCTCCAAGAACTTCGGCCTCTACAGCGACCGCGTCGGCTGCGCCATCGTCCTCGGCGCCTCCGGCCGGGACGTGCGGCACGCCGAGACGGCTCTGCAGAACGCGGCCCGGACGCTGTACTCGATGCCGCCCGAGCACGGCGCGGCCGTCGTGACCACGATCCTGGAGGACGAGGGCCTACGGGCCGCCTGGCGGGCGGAACTGGACGTCATGCGGGGCCGGATCATGGCCAACCGGGCCGATCTGACCGCTCACCTGACCACGCTGGGGTGCGGGGAGCAGGCCCGGTCGCTGGCACGGCAGAAGGGGATGTTCTCCATGCTGCCGCTCACGCCGCACCAGATGCTCCGCCTCCGCCGCCGGCACGCCATCTACGGGACCACCTCGGGGCGGATCAACATCGCGGGCATCCCGGCGCACCGGATCCCCTGCCTCGCCCGGGGCATCGCTGCGGTCCTCGACCCGGCGGACGCGCCCCGGGCGGTCCTGCCGGCCTGAGGGCGGGCGCCGCCGGTCAGTCCTTCGGTGGCGCCAGGCGGGCCACCACCTCGGCCAGGTCCTCGCAGACCTCCTCGATCTTCAGGCGGATGTTGTCCTGCTCGGTGACGAGGGCGGCCAGCAGCAGCGCGGTCAGGGCGGCGGCTCCGTTGAGCGCCTGGAGGTTGACCATGATTTCCAGGAGGGTGTGGCCGGCGAAGGGCCCGGCGCGGTCGGTCGCCGCCGTGATCGCGAGGACGGACACGAGCAGGGCGCACGGTGCGCTGCCGGGGAGCCGGAAGCGCACCGCGGCCCAGATGAGCAGGGGGAAGACGAGGAAGAGCAGGGACAGGGAGCTGCGGGTGGCCGCGAAGGTGACGCCGCCCACGGTGAGCGCCAGCGCCGCAGCCTCGGCCGCCCGGTACGGGTCCCGCGGCAGCCGGGCCCGGCGCAGGACCAGCAGCAGCGGGGTCACCAGCAGGACGCCCATGGTGTCGCCGGCCCACCAGGCCGACCACACCGGCCAGAAGTTCTCGATCGGCAGGTCGCCGGTGAACACCAGCGTCCAGGTCCCGCTGGTGGCGCTGATCAGCATCGGCAGCAGGCCGCCGAGGAACACCAGCGCCAGCCCGTCCCGCAGCCGGTCCAGTTCGGGGCGGAAGCCCACCCGGCGCAGCAGCGCGTAGCCGCACAGCGGACCCAGGGTGTTGCCCGCGACGATGGCGAGGTCGACGGGGTCGAACTCGCTGATCCGCTCGATGGCGAGGTAGGTCCCGAGCGCGAGGCCCGGCCAGATCCGGGGCCCGAACCACAGCAGACTCGCGAGGGCGATGCCGGTGGGCAGCCACAGGGGTGTGACGATCGCCCCCTCGACGCTCACGTGCAGCCGCAGGCCGAGCCGGCCGGTCGCGTAGTAGGCGACGGCGACGCCGAGGATCCGAAGGAGGGCCTCGGCAGGACGTCGCCATTCCACGGTGCGCACCCCTGCATCAGACAACGGCCGGGGCGTCCCGGCGGGGCGTGACACGCGCGGACGGGTGCCCGGTCGCCGGGGAGGGTCAGCGCGGTCGGGCCGCGTCGTGGCTGAGGACGAGCACCGCGGCGTCGTCGGCGTGGCCGGTGAAATCGGTCACCTTCATCACCTCGGCGGCCAGCTCGTCGGGATCGGTCCCCGCCGCCTCCCCGACGATCCGGGCCACCCGCTGCAGCCCCTCCTCGATCGGGAACGACGGCCCTTCGACCACCCCGTCGGTGACCAGGACGAGGGAGCCCGCCTCCGTCAGCCTCACGCGGGTCACCGGGTACCTGGCCCCGGTGACCGTGCCCAGCGGCGGACCGCCGGCGTCCTCGGCGATGCCGGACCGGCCGTCGGCGGTGGCCCAGACGGTGGGGACGTGGCCGGCCCGGGCCGTCTGGATCTCCCACGTACGCGGATCGAAGCGGAGAAGGCTGCAGGTCGCGAACAGCTCGCTGTCCATCGAGAGCAGGACGTCATTGGCCCGGCTCAGCACCTCGCCGGGATCGACGACGACCGCGGCCACGGCGCGCAGACACACCCGGACCTGCCCCATGAAGGCGGTGGCCGCCACATCGTGCCCCTGCACGTCGCCGATGGAGAAGGCGAGGGCCCCACCCGCCACGCGGAAGCCGTCGTACCAGTCGCCGCCGATCTCCAGGCCGCGCCGGGCGGGTGCGTACCGGGCCGCGGCCCTCAGCCCCGGCAGTACGGGCAGGGAGGCGGGCAGCAGCTCGCGCTGCAGCGCCTCGGCGAGTTCCACCCGGGCCCGCTGCAGCTCCGCTCCCTCCCGCGCCTGGGCGGTGAGCCGGCCCAGCATGCTCAGCAGATCCGCGCTGGCGGGCCGGTGTGGCCGGCGCGGAGTCACGGACCACTCCGGGATACGTCCATGTGCCTCTGCCTCCGCGGCGCGAAAGGGCCGTGCTCATCATATTTCGGCTCGGCACACGGCGCGCAGGCGGCCGGGACGGGCGGAGACGTGGCAGAGGCTCGGCACAGGCGTGGCGGGGGCCCTCAAGCCGTCGAGAAGAGCCGGCCGTAGCCCGTGATGGGGGTGGTCGGGGTGGCCGCCGCGCGGAGGGCCGCCCACAGGAGGGTCTGGTTCGCGGTCAGGACCGGGCGGCCCAGGGTGGCCTCCATGGCCGCGATCGCCCCGACGGCGCGGAAGCCGTTGCCGCCGATGACGACCGCGTCCGCCGTGTCGGGGACGTGCGCCGCCACCCAGTCGTGCAGGGCCCGCGGCCCGATGAGGGTCTGCCCGCTGGGGAGGCCGCAGGGGGCCGCGTACGGGACCTCGAAGCCGGAGTCCTCGTAGTAACCCCGGCCCAGATCGCTCAGCGTCTCGTCGAACCACGGAGGGTCCACGAGCGCGGGCCGGCCGGCCCGCAGCGCCCGCAGCGCCTCGACGGTCGCGGCGCAGGTGGCGACCACGGGCAGCCCGTGGGCGCGCTCGCGCAGCCGGTCCAGCATGTACCCCTCCCCGCGCGGGCCGATGACGTAGGCGGAGCTGGTGAAGGCGTAGGCGATCACCGACACCGGCGCGGCGGCCAGCAGCCCGGCGGCCTCGTCCACGTGCGGGGGCTCGGCGAAGGCCCGTACGGGGGCGAGCGGAATGGTGGGATCCATCATGCCGCCGTGCCCCATCGCGCGGAACGGCACCCGGGCGGCGTGCAGGCCCACGTCGGCCGGAGCCATGGCGCGCAGCTCGGACTCGGGGCCGACATCGGCGTGCGGGGTGAGGACTCCGAGGCGGACGCGCACGTCCCACCCGTCGGGCTGCCACATCGCGTGTTCCTCTCGGAGGCCGGGAGATACGGGAGGTCTTCCACTGTGTCACCGGCCGGGCGGTCGAGCCGCTCGGCCGCGCCGCCGCGTGCGGGGCCGTCGGGTCCTCCCGGGATGTCCACAGGGCCGGGCGGATCCGGGCGGATGTGTCCGAGGAGGTCGCTAGGCTTCTGGGATGACCCCTTCGGAAGCAGCCGTCGAAATCCCCGACGCCCAGCAGGTGCTCCACCGCGTCTTCGGGTACGACTCGTTCCGCGGCGAGCAGCAGCAGATCATCGAGCACGTGGCCGGCGGCGGCGACGCGCTGGTGCTGATGCCCACCGGCGGCGGCAAATCGCTCTGTTACCAGATCCCGGCGCTGGTCAGAGCGGGCACCGGAGTGGTGATCTCCCCGCTGATCGCGCTCATGCAGGACCAGGTGGACGCCCTGAACGCGCTCGGGGTGCGCGCCGGGTTCCTCAATTCGACGCAGTTGTCCGACGAGCGGCGCGCGGTCGAGCAGGCCTTCCTCGACGGCGAGCTCGACCTGCTCTACCTGGCGCCCGAGCGGCTGCGCACCGAAGGGACGCAGCGGCTCCTCGACCGGGGCACGGTCTCGCTCTTCGCCATCGACGAGGCGCACTGCGTCGCCCAGTGGGGCCACGACTTCCGGCCCGACTACCTCGCGCTGTCCATGCTGCACGAGCGCTGGCCCAAGGTGCCGCGGATCGCACTGACCGCTACGGCCACCGAGGCCACGCACGCCGAGATCGCGGCGCGCCTCGGCCTGGAGGAAGCCCGCCACTTCGTGGCCGGCTTCGACCGGCCGAACATCCAGTACCGGATCGTGGCGAAGAACAACCCGCTCAAGCAGCTCCTGGAGCTGATCCGCACCGAGCACCCCGGGGACGCGGGCGTCGTCTACTGCCTCTCGCGGGCATCGGTGGAGAAGACGGCGGCCGCCCTGGTCGAACAGGGCATCGACGCCGTGCCGTACCACGCGGGCATGGACTCCCGGGCGCGCGCCGCGAACCAGTCGAAGTTCCTGCGGGAGGAGGGGGTCGTGGTGGTCGCCACGATCGCGTTCGGCATGGGCATCGACAAGCCCGACGTGCGCTTCGTGGCCCACCTGGACCTGCCCAAGTCGGTCGAGGGCTACTACCAGGAGACCGGCCGCGCCGGCCGCGACGGCGAGCCCGCCACGGCCTGGCTGGCGTACGGGCTCCAGGACGTGGTGCAGCAGCGCAAGATGATCGAGGGCTCCGAGGGCGACGAGGCGCACCGCCGTGCGCTGGCCGGACACCTGGAGGCGATGCTCGCCCTGTGCGAGACGGTCGGCTGCCGCCGGGTGCGGCTGCTGGCGTACTTCGGGCAGACCGGTGCGCCGGACTGCGGGAACTGCGACACCTGCCTGACGCCGGCCGAGTCCTGGGACGGGACGGTCGCGGCGCAGAAGCTGCTGTCCACGGTGTGGCGGCTGGCCAAGGAACGGCGCCAGAAGTTCGGCGCCGGACAGATCATCGACATCCTGCAGGGCAAGAAGACGGCCAAGGTCATCCAGTTCGACCACGACGGGCTCTCGGTGTTCGGCATCGGAACGGACCTGGGCACGAACGAATGGCGCGGGGTCGTGCGCCAGCTGCTGGCGCTCGGACTGCTGGCGGTGGAGGGCGACTACGGCACGCTGGTGCTGACCGAGGCCAGCGGCGAGGTGCTGGGCGGCCGCCGGAGCGTCCCGATGCGCAAGGAGACGGCGCCGGCGGCAGGGGCGTCCCGCAAGGAGTCCGGCGGATCGCGCTCCGGGAAGGGCGGCCGGGTACCGGTCGACCTGCCGGCGGCCGCCGTGCCGGTGTTCGAGGCCCTGCGGGCGTGGCGCGCCGAGACCGCGCGGGAGCAGGGCGTGCCGGCGTACGTCGTCTTCCACGACGCGACGCTGCGGGAGATCGCGACGCAGCTGCCCGGATCGGTCGCGGAGCTGGGCACGATCAGCGGGGTCGGCGAGGCGAAGCTCGCCAAGTACGCCGAGGGCATCCTGAAGACCCTGGGCGGAGCGCAGCCGGAGCCGGGTGCGCAGGCCGCCCCGGCGGCGGAGACCGAGGCCGCCCCTGCCGCGGCTGTACCCCGCGCCGCCGTGGCCGCCCCGGCCGCCGTGACCCGCGCCGCCGCGGCCGTCGTGCCCGCCCAGGCGCATCCGGCACCCCGGGCGGAGGAGTCGCTCTTCGGCCCGGAGGACGAGGACGTCGACCCGCCCTGGGACGACTGGGAGTAGCATCCCCGGCCGCGGGGGCGGGTCCGGAATCCGGCGCGACACAGCGCCGGTCAGCGAAGGCTCGGATAGTGTGAATCGGTAGGAATCGGGCCCCCTGGGGTGAGGTCGGCGCATTGGACACGTACCAGGAGACGAGCGAGGTACCGGACCAGCCGGTGGCTGCTGTCGGGTACGCGGGCGTCCTGAGCGAGCTGCTGCCGATCGCCCTGTGGCGGGAAGACGCCGACGGGGTCGTCGTCGAGTGGTCGCTGGCCGCCCAGGACCTGCTCGGCCACCGACCCGAGGACATCCTCGGCCGGTCGGGCTCCGAGGCGCTCGTCCCCGACGCCAACCACGAGCTCGCCGAGCAGCTGACCCGCCGGGTCCAGGCAGGGGAGACCGTCGTCGGCACCCTGCCCGTGCGCCACCGCGACGGTCACCAGGTCGCGATGGAGATGTGGATCCTGCCCGCCCCCGATCCGCAGGGGCGCACCGGTTCCCTTCTCATCGCCGTGGAGACCTCCGAGGTCCTGCGGATGCGCGATTCGCTCGCCGCGCTCCAGAGCCTGTTCACCCAGTCGCCGATCGGCCTCGGCACGCTCGGCCCGGACCTGCGCTTCCTGCGCGTCAACGACGCTCTCGCCCGGATGAACGGGGTGTCCGCCGCCGAACACGTCGGCAAACGGCTCACCGAGGTCGTGCCCGGGGTCAACGCCGCCGCGCTCGAACGGCTCATGCGCAAGGTGCTGGAGTGCGGCTCCGCCGTCGTGGACGTCCGCCGCACCGGCCGCACCCCCGCCGACCCCGACCACGACCGGACCTGGTCCTGCTCCTACGCCCCCCTGCTGGACGGCTCCGGGCGCCGGCTCGGCCTGATCGCCTCCCTCATCGACATCACCGACGGACAGCGCGCCCAGGCGGAGGCGGAGCGGGCCCGCAGCCGGTTCGCCCTGCTCGCCGAGGCCGGTACCCGCATCGGCACCACCCTGGACCTGGGGCAGACCGCCCGGGAGCTCGCGGAGGTGCTGGTGCCGCAGCTCACGGACTCGGCCGACGTGCAGCTCCTGGAAGCCGTACTGGAGCCGGACGAGGCCGCCGCGTCCACCCGTGGCGTGCTGCGCCGCCTCGCCTCCCTCTTCCCCGACCCGGGCGCACCGACCGCCAAACTGGTCGCGGGGCAGACCTTCCGGATCCCGGCGGGCACCGCCTACGAGCTGGTCATCACCGAGGGCCAGGCCATGAACCTCTTCACGGCCGACATCCCGGCCCTGATCAAGGACCCTCGCGCGGGCGCGCTGCGCGCGTACCTCGCCACCCTCGGCTGCGCCCGGATGGTCCCGCTGGTGGCCCGCGGCCGGGTGCTCGGGGTGGTGGTGGTGACCCGGGTGCGCGGACGCGAGCCCTTCGACCACGAGGACTGCGTGCTGATCGACGAGGTGGCCGCCCGGGCGGCCCTGAACATCGACAACGCACGGATGTACACCACCCAGCGCGCGGCGGCCCTGACCCTGCAGCGCAGCCTCACCAACAACGCGCTCCCCGAGGTGGCGGGCCTGGAACTGACCGGCCGCTACCTGCCGGCCAGCGACCACGACGTCGGCGGCGACTGGTTCGACGTGATCGAGCTCCCGGACGGCCGGACCGGCCTGGTGATCGGCGACGTGATGGGCCACGGCATCCACGCGGCCGCCGTCATGGGCCAACTGCGCACCGCCGTACGGACCCTGGCGCGGCACCAGGTGAGCCCGGAGCAGATGCTCCGCTCGCTGGACGCGGTGGTCGCCGACCTCGGCGAGGACGAGATGGCCACGTGCGTCTACGCCGTCCACGACCCGGTGACGGGCGCGTGCGTCATCGCCCGCGCCGGCCACCCGCCGCCGGCCGTGGTCACGGCCGAGGGGGTCGTGACCTTCCTCGACGGCCCGCCGGGAACCCCGCTCGGCACCGGCGGACGGGAGTTCCGCACGGAGGAGGTCCGGCTTGCGCCGGGCAGCATGCTGGTGCTCTACACGGACGGCCTCATCGAGTCCCGGGACCGGGATCTGGACGAGGGGATGGCGGGACTGGCGGGCGCCCTCGGGGACGCGGGGGAGCCGTTGGAGGCCCTGTGCGACACGATCCTGGCGCGCCTCCTCCCGGAGGCCCCGCAGGACGACGTGGCCGTGCTGCTGGCCCGGACCCTTTGAATGCACTAGTGCGATAATTGTTTGTCTCTAGCGCAATGACCGGTTACGGTTTCCCCATGTCTGCCAAGTCGCCTTCCCCCATCACGCTCACCGGCCGCCACGTTCGCCTGGAGCCGCTGACCAGGAGCCATCTCCCCGACCTGTACGCGGCCGGTGGCGGCGACGAGGAGGTGTGGCGCTGGCAGGGCGGCCCCGCGCCGCGCACGCAGGAGGAGCTGGGCGCCAAGCTCGACGCCCTGCTGGAGTGCGCGGAGCGCGGTGAGTACGTCCCCTTCGCCGTCATCCACCTCGAAAGCGGCCGGGCCGTCGGCTGGACCACGTACATGGACCTCAGCGCGGCCGACGAACGCCTGGAGATCGGCTGGACCTGGTACGGGCGCGCGTACTGGCGCAGCGCCGTCAACACCGAGTCCAAGCTGCTCCTGCTCACCCACGCCTTCGAAGACCTCGGCATGGGCCGGGTCCAGCTGAAGACGGACCACCTCAACACCCGCTCCCAGGCCGCGATCGCCCGCCTCGGAGCGCAGCGCGAAGGCGTCCTGCGCCGTCACCGCCGGCGCCCGGACGGCACCTGGCGCGACAGCGTGTACTTCTCCCTGCTGGCCGCCGAATGGCCCGAGGCGAAGGCCCGCCTGGCCGCCCGCCTCTAGGGCCCCGCCGCTACCAGGCCAGGTCCTCCAGGGCGTCCAGGTCCACCACGGCCGGCGGCGCCGGCTCCTCCGCGCCCGCCAGGGGGAGTTCCGCCCAGATCACCTTGCCGCGGTCCGTGTAGCGGGTGCCCCAGCGCTCCGCGTACTGGGCGACGAGGAAGAGGCCGCGCCCGCCCTCGTCGGTCGTGGCCGCGTAGCGCAGGTGCGGTGAGGTGCTGCTGCCGTCGGAGATCTCGCAGATCAGGGTGCGGTCGCGGAGCAGCCGGACCCGGATCGGCGGGGTTCCGTAGCGGATGGCGTTGGTGATCAGCTCGCTGAGGATGAGCTCGGCGGTGAAGGTGACGTCCCCCATGCCCCACGCGCAGAGCTGCGCGGAGCCCGCGCGGCGGACCCGGGACACGTCCGAGGGGTCCGGAAGCACCTCCCACTCCGCGATCCGCTCGGCCGGGAGCCGCCGGGTGTCGGCGATGAGCAGGGCGATGTCATCGCTCGGCGCCGGGAACAGCAGCGAGGCCAGTACGTCGGAGCAGGCCTGGTCGGGGCTGCGGTCCGGCCGGGACAGGGCCTCGGTCAGCATGCCGAGGCCGGTGTCGAAGTCCCGGTCGCGGTCCTCCAGCAGCCCGTCGGTGAACAGCACGAGCCGGCTCGCCGCGGGCAGCTTCAGCTCCACGGCCTCGAAGGGCATCCCGCCCACGCCCAGCGGCAGCCCGATCGGCAGCTCGGGGTACTCGACCCCGCCGTCGGGCCCGACCAGTGCCGGGCCGGGATGGCCGGCGCTGGCCATGGCGCAGTGACCGGACACCGGGTCGTACACCGCGTAGAGGCAGGTGGCGCCGGTGACGCCGGAGGGCTCGCCCTCCCCGGCACCCTCGTCGGCCGAGGACTCGTCCTGGTCGATCCGGTCGATCAGCTCGTCGAGGTGGCCCAGCAGCTCGTCGGGCGGCATGTCGAGCGTGGAGAAGTTGTGCACGGCGGTCCGCAGCCGGCCCATGGTGGCCGCGGCGTGCACCCCGTGCCCCACGACGTCGCCGACGACGAGCGCCACCCGGGCCCCGGCGAGCGGGATCACGTCGAACCAGTCCCCGCCCACCCCCGCCTTCGCGGGCAGGTACCGGAAGGCCACGTCCACCGCGCTCAGATCGGGCAGCACCCGCGGCAGCAGACTGCGCTGGAGGGTCACGGCAACCGCGTGCTCGCGCGTGAAGCGGCGGGCGTTGTCGATGGAGACCGCGGCCCGGGCCGCCAGCTCCTCGGCGAAGGACAGGTCCTCCTCGTCGAAGGACTCGGGGGTGTCGGCCCGCCAGAAGTTGGCCATGCCGAGGACCACTCCGCGGGCCTGGAGCGGTACCGAGATCAGCGAGTGCAGCCCGTAGTCCAGGGCGACCCGGGTGCCGTCGTGGTCCTGGGCCCGCCAGCCGAAGGCGTTGTTCAGATCGGCCGCGAGGACCGCCCGCCCGGCGTCCAGGGCCGCCGCCATCGGGGCGGTCGGCACCACGAAGCGGATGACGTCGCCCACCGGCTGGAGGGGGGAATCGACGCGGATCCCGCTGATGGCGGCCCGGCGCATCTCGGTGTGCGTCCCGCCGCCGGGCTCCTCACCGCGCAGCACCGGCTCCAGCAGCTCGACGGTGACGAAGTCCGCGAACCGCGGGACCGCGACCTCGGAGAGCTCCTCGGCGGTGCGCACCACGTCCAGGGTGGTCCCGATGCGCACGCCGGCGTCGTAGAGCAGCTGGAGGCGGTCGCGGGCGACCGCGGCCCGGCCGGAGAGCGCGGCGAGCTCCGTGGAGTCGCGCAGGGTGGTCACGGTGCCCGTCGGGCGCCCCCCGAAGGGCTTGGTCGGGCGTACGTTCACGGCGAGGAGGCGGTCGCCCGACCGGTGGACCTCGTCGGTGGCGGCTCGCCCGGAGGCCAGCAGCGCGGCCGTGGGCGGATCCAGGCCGAGATCGCCCACGTGCCGCTGCTCGGCGTCGGCCGGCAGGTCGAGGAGGCGGCGGGCCTCGTCGTTGGCGAGCAGCAGCCGCCCTTCGGAGTCGATGATCAGGACGCCCTCGCGGACGGCGTGCAGAACCGCTTCGTGGTGTTCGTTCATCCGGGTCATCTCGGCCTCGCCGAGGCCCCGGGTCTGGCGCCGCAGCCGACGGCTGACGAGGGCCGCGCCGCCGGTGCCGAGGAGCAGGGCGCCGGTGGCCGCGCCGAAGAGCAGGGGCAGTTGGCCCTCGACCCCGTCGCCGACGTTCTCGACCTCGATGCCGGTGGCGACCAGGCCGACCACCGCGCCCGCGGCGTCCCGTACGGGGACCACGGCGCGGACCACGTCGCTCGGCTTCCCCTCGAAGGTCTCGGTGAAGGCATGTCCGGCCGCGGCGCGGGAGAGGTCACCGGTGGCGCGCTGCCCGATCAGCTCGGGGCGGGAGTCGGTGTACCGGACCCCGTCGGTGGTCATGACGGCGACGAAATCCACGCCCGAGCCCCGGCGGGCGCCCTCGGCCAGCGGCTGGAGCACGGCGGTGGGGTCCGTGGACGCCAGGGCCGCCGGGAGGCCGGGGGCGTGCGCGAAGGCCTCGGCGGCGGCGAGGGAGCGGTTGCGGGCGTCGCGCTGGCTGTCGTACCGGGCCTGGAGGAACAGGGCCGTGGCGGCGGCCGTGATCAGCACCAGCACGAGGACGGCCTGGAGGGCGAAGACCTGGCCGGCGACGCTGCGGGCGCCGAGCGAGAGGCGCGCGAACAGCCGGGAGTGTCCGGGCCCGGTTCCGGGCGGGGACCCGTCCTCGGGCGGGGGCCTGTCCTCGGGCGCCCCTTCGGAGCCCCCGGCTCGGCCAAAACGTCCGGTCATGAGCCATTTCTAACACTGTCGGCGTGGTTTGGGGGAGGCCCCGGGGGTCCTGGGGCGGTAGCGGCCGCACGGTACGCCCGGGGGCTCGTGCCGACGTACGAGGTGAAGTGCTGGCGGAAGGTGACCTCGCTGGCGAATCCGGCCCGCCGGGCCACCTCGGTGACCGGATGATCGGTGCGTTCCAGCAGTTTGCGGGCTTCGTCCAGACGGTGGCCCAGGAGCCATTTGTGCGGGGTGGTCCCGGTGGCGGCGGCGAAGTGCCGGGCGAAGGAACGCGGCGACATCCCCGCCCACCGGGCCAGGGTGGCCACGTCCAGCGCCTCGTGCAGCCGCCCGAGCGCCCGCTCCCGTACGAGGGCCAGCGCCTCGGCGGTCCGGTCGGCGACCGGGGTCGGGCGGTCCAGGTACTGGGCGTGCTCGCCGGTGCGGAAGGGGCCCGTCACCATCGAACGGGCGATGGCCGCGGCCGCCTCGGAGCCGTGGGCCTCACGGACCAGGTGCAGGCAGAGGTCGATCCCGGAGGCGACCCCGGCGGAGGTCCACAGCCCGTTGTCCCCGACGTAGAGCGGGGCTTCCTCGACGCGCACGGCGGGGTACCGGCCGGCCAGCGCCGGGGCCAGGGACCAGTGGGTCACGGCCCGGCGGCCCGCGAGCAGCCCGGCCTCGGCGAGGATGAAGGCGCCGGCGCACAGGGCGGCCACGGGGATCCCCCGGACGTGGACGTCCCGCAGGGCGGCGAGGACCGGCTCGGGCGTCCGATCGCCGGGCCGCTCCAGCGCGGGGACCACGACGAGGTCGGCGCCGGCCAGCCAGTCGAGCCCGCGGTCGGGAGCCAGGGACAGCCCGCCGGGGAGCGGGATCGGGCCGGCGTCGAGGGCGCACCGGCGCAGCTCGAAGGCCGGTACCCCGAGATGGCCGCGGTCGTGCCCCCAGACCTCGGTGATGACGGCCAGGTCGAAAGCGCGGATGCCGGGCTGGGCGACGATCGCGACGCGGTGCATGGCCGTGAGTCTGCCACGCAGACCCGGCCGAAGGGGAGGGCCGAATCCCCGGCGGATGCCGCCGCGAGGCCTCCGACCTGGGGCGGAGCCCCGCTCCGGACCTCGGCGGGCCCGGACTGCCACGGTGGCAGGATCCCATCGGTTCGGGGGCGGGGTGCTACTGGTCCGAGGGGGCGTGGCCACCCAGGATGAGGCCATGACGAACAAGAGCGCGAACAAGACCGCGAACAAGACCGCGAACGAGACCTCCGACGAGACCGTGAACGCGGCTGCGAACGAAACCGCGACCGCCATCGAGATCGCGGCGAACAGTGCCCTGCTGGTCATCGATGTCCAGCAGGGCTTCGACGACCCCGCGTTCTGGGGTCCGCGCAACAACCCGGCCGCCGAGGAGAACATCGCCGCGCTGATGGACGCCTGGCAGGAGACCGGCCGCCCCGTCGTGCTCGTGCAGCACGCCTCCCGCTCCGCAGGCTCCGTCCTCGCGCCGGACCAGCCCGGGTACGCCTTCAAGGACTTCGTCGCCGAGCGGGCCGGCCGGGCCGCCCTGCACGTCACCAAGTCCGTGAACTCCTCCTTCTACGGCACCCCGGACCTCGCCGGCTGGCTCACCGCCCAGGGCGTCGGACAGCTCGTCGTCGCCGGCATCCAGACGAACATGTGCGTCGAGACCACGGCCCGGATGGCCGGGAACCTGGGCTACGAGGTCCTCGTGCCGCTCGATGCCACGCACACCTTCGACCTGGCCGCCGAAGACGGCCCGGACGCACTCCGGCTGACGGCCGACCAGCTCGCGACCGCCACCGCGGTCAACCTCCAGGGCGGCGGCTTCGCCCGGATCGTCACCACCGCGGAACTCGTGACCGCGGCCCGCACCGCCCTGCCGACCCCCGCGCAGCTCTGACCGGGTCGAGGGCGCGAGCGCGCGGCGCCCGCGAAGGGCGGGTACGGGACCTCCCCCCACGGGCCGGTCGGCCCCGGCCGGCGGCCCGCGGAACGCCGGCGGCCCGGACCCCCAGTCAGGGGATCCGGGCCGCCGGTGGGGGCGGACGCCGTCAGAGGACGTCGGCCGCGATGTTCTGCGCCACCCGCTCCAGCAGCGGCCCCGCGTTCGGGATGCTCACCGCCGGGTCCGGCTCGAGGTCCGTGAGCGGGTAGGCCCGCCGGATGCCGGCGGCCTGGAGGGCCTCCTGCGTCAGCAGCAGGCGGCCGCAGACCGCGACGACCGGCTTGCCCGCCGCACGAGCCGCCGCCGCGACACCGGCCGGAGCCTTGCCGTGCAGGGTCTGCTCGTCCAGCGAACCCTCACCGGTGATGACCAGCGTGGCCCGCTCCAGCGCCGGCGCGAAGCCGAGCACCTCGAGCATCAGCTCGATGCCGGGACGGAACGAGGCGCCGAGCAGCAGTGCCCCGTAGCCGATGCCGCCCGCTCCGCCCGCGCCGGGCGAAACCGCCGCCTCGGCGGCCAGGGAGCCGATCGACTTCTCCAGGACCACCGCGAAGTGCGCCAGCGCCGCGTCCAGCGTCGCCACGTCCTCGGGCGACGCCCCCTTCTGCGGGCCGTAGACCGCCGGAGCGCCCTTCGGACCCGTCAGAGGGTTGTCCACGTCGCTCGCCAGGACGAAGTCGATCTCCTTGATGCGGGGGTCGATGCCCGACAGGTCGGCCGAGGCCAGCCCGGCCAGTGCGCCGCCGCCCGGACCGACGGGTTCACCGTTCGCATCCAGGAACACCGCGCCCAGCGCGGCCAGCATGCCCGCGCCGCCGTCGGTGGTGGCGCTGCCGCCCACACCGAAGACGATCGAGCGCGCTCCCGCGTCGAGTGCGGCCCTCAGCAGTTCGCCGGAGCCGTAGGTGGTCGCCGTCAGCGGGGCGAAGACACCTGCCGGCAGCAGCTGGAGCCCGGAGGCCTCCGCCATCTCGACCACCGCGGTGCCCTCGCGCAGGGCGAAAGCGGCCGTGACCTGGTCGCCGAGCGGTCCGGTGACCCGTACCTCCCGGCGTTCGAAACCGGCCGCCACGGCGGCCGCGACCGTACCGTCGCCGCCGTCCGCGACGGGGAGGGTCTCGATCTCCACGCCCGGTACGGCCTTGCGAAGGCCGGCCGTCACCCGCTCCGCGACCTGAACGGCCGTGAGCGAGCCCTTGAATTTGTCCGCGGCGATGAGCACGCGCGCGGTCTCAGTTACTGCTCCGTCCGTCACCTTGCTAATCCCTTGCTATCGAACAGTGCAGTCGCGCCACCCATGAGCCTATCCGGAGGATCCTCCTATGCCCATGCGTGGCCTGGGCCACACCCGGCGCGGCATGCCCCTAAATAGGGATATACGCCTGCATAGTGTGGCCGCATGAGCACGGATTCACTGGAACAGCCACGTCCGGATTCCCCAGGTGGCGCGTCCGAAGGGCCCGACGAGGGCGCCGACGGCGCTGAAGGCACTCCCGACCGCGCCGTCGTCACCATCGGAGTGATCTCCGTCCTCGCCGTGGTCGCCTGGGCGGCCCTCGGAAAGAGCTCCTTCGACTCCGCGTCGAGCAGCGCGCTGGCCTGGGTGCTGAGCAACTTCGCGTGGCTCTTCGTGATCGCCGCCGATGTGTTCCTGGTCATGTGCGTCGTGCTCGCTATCAGCCGCTTCGGCCGGATCCGCCTCGGCAAGGACGACTCGGAGCCGGAATTCACGAACCTCGCCTGGATCGCGATGATGTTCAGCGCGGGCATGGGGATCGGGCTCATGTTCTACGGGGTGGGCGAGCCGCTCACCCACTACCTGAACCCGCCCCCGGCCTCCGGCGCGGCCCCCGGCACCGGCGACGCGGCCCGTGCTTCGCTCGACTACTCCTTCTTCCACTGGACCCTCACCCCCTGGGCGATCTACGGCATCGTCGGCCTCGCGCTCGCCTACGCGACCTTCCGCAAGGGCCGCGGCAACCGCCTCAGCTCCGCCTTCGTCCCCCTCATGGGCGAGGAGCGGGCCAACGGCCGGCCCGGCAAGGCCATCGACCTGCTCGCCGTCTTCGCGACCGTCTTCGGCACCGCCACCAGCCTCGGCCTCGGCGCCCTCCAGGTCGCCAAGGGGCTCAACATCACGACGGGGATCGAGGACTCGACCACGGTCGAGCTGATCATCATCGGATCCCTGTCCGCGGCCTTCGTGCTCTCCGCCTTCTCCGGCCTGCACAAGGGCGTCAAATGGCTCAGCACGATCAACATCGTGCTCGCCTCCGCCCTGATGCTCTTCGTCTTCGTCCTCGGCCCGACCGTCTACATCCTCGACGTGATCCCGGCGAGCGTCGGCAGCTACCTGCACGAGCTGCTGCCCATGGCCACCCGCACCGGCGCCTTCACCGACAGCGCGTGGCTCGGCGTGTGGACGATCTTCTACTGGGCGTGGTGGCTCTCCTGGGCGCCCTTCGTCGGCACCTTCATCGCCCGCATCTCGCGCGGCCGCACCATCCGCGAGTTCCTCGTCGGCGTGCTCCTGGTGCCCAGCGGTGCCACCGTCGTCTGGTTCTGCGTCATGGGCGGCACCGCGATCCGCCTCGACTCCACCGGCGTCGCAGACATGGCCGCCAAGGCCGAGGAGGGCACCGAGGCCTCGCTCTTCGCGATGCTCGACGCGCTCCCGCTCGGCACGCTCACCTCGTGGATCGCGATGGCCCTGGTGATGACGTACTTCGTCACCAGCGCCGACTCCGCCTCCCTCGTGATGGGCTCCCTCACCAGCCGGGGTTCCCTGAACCCGCCGACCTGGCTCGTGGTCACCTGGGGCGTCCTGATGGCCTCGGTGGCCGCCGTGCTCCTCGTCGCGGGCGGCCTGAAGTCCCTCCAGACGGCCACGATCCTGGTCGCCCTGCCGTTCGTGGTCGTGATGCTGGTGCTCTGCTGGGCCCTGGTGAAGGAGCTGCGCGAGGACCCGGGCGCGGGCCCCGTCCGCCACCACCCGCTGCACGGCATGCGGGACGCGGTCAGGGCCATGGTCGGCGACGCCCTCACCGAACAGGGCCCGGCCCGCCACCCGCGCCTGCGCCGGGTCGCGGAGTCGAGGAACCGCGACCGCGAGGACGGCGCCGGCGGAGGGTCCACACCGGAAGCATGATCACCGCGGGCCCGGGGCGGCTGGGTAGGGTGGCGGCGTGACCATCACGGATGACTACGCCACCTACATCGCGAGCCTGCCCCGGGTGCTGGCCGGAGCGGCCGCCCTCTTCCGGGACGCCGAGGGCCGGGTGCTCCTCGTCGAGCCCAACTACCGGGAGGGCTGGGCCCTGCCGGGCGGCACCATCGAGTCGGACACGGGGGAGTCCCCGCGTACGGCAGCCCGCCGGGAGAGCGCCGAGGAGATCGGCATCGACGTACCGCTCGGCCGGCTGCTCGCCGTCGACTGGTCGCTCGGCGCGGGCCGGCCCCCGCTCGTGGCGTACCTCTACGACGGCGGCGTGCTCGATGCCGCGCAGCTCGCCTCCATCACGCTCCAGGAGGAGGAGCTGATCTCGTGGCGGCTGGTGGAGCCGGCCGAGCTGACGGACTATCTGCTCGGATCCCTTGGCCTGCGCGTCCTGGAGGCGTGCCGGGTCCTGGAGACCGGCGAGGGCGCCGCCGAGCTGGAGAACGGGCGCCGGCCGCAGGCCTCGTAGTCCCTTCCGCTCGTTATTCCGTGCCTACACCGAGCAGGACAGAATTCAGCAGATGATCACGATGTACGCCTGGCCCAGCACCGCCGACGGGCCCGACGCCCTGCCCATGGTCCACTTCACCACCGACCAGCAGGAGAGCGGCGAGGTCACCCCCGACGGGGTGCCGGTCTGGATGTTCGACACCGCGATCCGTGACGGCGGCTGGGCCCAGTTCACCGACTTCGAGGCCTGGTCCGTGCCGGCCGAGGGCTGGCAGGCCTTCTACCGCCGCGAGGACGACGTCCTCGCCGTCACCGGCCCCGGCGCCTGCGAGGGCTGGTACCAGGGTGGCCTCGGCGCCGACCCCGAATGGGTGGGAGCGGCCGCCGCCCAGCAGAGCGTGGTCCTGCTCGCGGCCCCCGTCCAGCACCCGTCCCTGTACGCCTACGCGGTCGAGGCGGGCGCCGCCTTCGCGCTGCTCGTCCCGCTGGTGGTCATCTAGGCCGTGAGTTCCCTCCCCGCGGACCCGACGGTCCTCCACCCGTTCCCCGACCAGCCGCGCGTGGTCCTGCTGAAGCCGCTGGTGACCTCACCGCTGATCGAGGTGGGGGAGTACTCCTACTACGACGACCCGGACGATCCCACCGCGTTCGAGACCCGCAACGTGCTCTACCACTACGGGCCCGAGAAGCTGGTCATCGGGAAGTTCTGTGCGCTGGGCACCGGGGTCCGGTTCCTCATGAACGGCGCCAACCACCGCATGGACGGCCCCTCCACCTACCCCTTCCCGATCATGGGCGGTTCCTGGTCCGACCACTTCGACCTGCTCGCCGGCCTGCCCGGCCGGGGCGACACCGTCGTCGGCAACGACGTCTGGCTCGGCTACGGCGCCATGGTCATGCCGGGGGTGCGCATCGGGCACGGCGCGATCGTCGGCGCCGGCGCCGTGGTCGTGGACGACGTCCCCGACTACGGCATCGTCGGCGGCAACCCGGCCACCCTCATCCGCACCCGCCACACCGGCGAGGAGATCGCCCGCCTGCTCGCGCTCGCCTGGTGGGACTGGCCCGTGGAGCACCTCACCCGGCACATCCGTGCCGTCATGTCCGGCACCGTCGCCGACCTCGAAGCGATCGCACCGCCCGTGGGCTGAGCACCGCCGGCTGAGCACCGCCGGCCGAGCCCTAGGCCGAAAGAGACGGCCTAGAGCTGCTCGGCCCCGGATTCGAAGGCCAGCAGGCGGACCTTGCGGTCGAGGCCGCCCCCGTAGCCGGTCATGGAGCCTGACGCCCCGATGACGCGGTGGCACGGCACGATGATGCCGACCGGGTTCTTCCCGTTGGCCAGCCCCACCGCGCGCGAGGCGTTCGGCTTGCCGAGCTTGGCGGCCAGCTCCCCGTAGGACCAGGTCTGCCCGTAGGGGATCCGTACGAGCTGCGCCCACACGCTGCGCTGGAACTCGGTGCCCTCCAGCCGGACCGGGAGGTCGAAGGCGGTGAGCTCACCGGCGAAGTACGCGGTCAGCTGCCGCACCACCTCCGGGAAGGGCTCCTCACCGGCCGCGACGCGCTCCCCGAAGGCCTCCTCGGCCGGGCGGTGGCGCTGCCCGGTCATGTAGAGGCCGCAGAGGACCCCGTCGGCGGCGACGAGGGTGAGCGGCCCGTAGGGGCTGTCCACGACGGTGTGCTGCTTGGTGCTGCTGTTCATGACGGCTCGTGCTCCTCGGAAGTCGGTGGGGTCAGGCGGGCAGGACGTTGATCGCGTGGTCCTCGGTGGCCCACAGGTACTGCACGGCGTACGCGCGCCAGGGCCGCCAGTGCGCCGCGCGGGCCGTCAGGGCGGCGGGCGTGGAGGGCAGCCCGAGCCCCTTCGCGGCCCGCCGGATCCCCAGGTCGGCCGGGATGAAGGCGTCCGGGTCGCCCAGCGCCCGCATCGCGATGATCTCGGTGGTCCACGGCCCGAAGCCGGGCAGCGCCCCCAGCCGTGCGCGGGCCGCCTCCCAGTCGCTGTCGATGCCGAGCGGGAGCGAGCCGTCGGCGAGGGCCGAGACCAGCGTGGTGAAGGTGGTGCGCCGGCTGCGCGGCAGGGCCAGGGACTCCGGGTCCAGCCCGGCCAGGGCCTGCGAGGAGGGGAACAGGTGGGTCAGCCCGCCCTCGGGGTCGGGGTCGGTCACCGGCTCGCCGAGGGCGCGTACGAGGCGGGCCGCGTGCGTACGGGCCGCCGCGGTGGACACCTGCTGCCCCAGGACCGCCCGTACGGCGAACTCCTCCGCGTCGACGGTACGGGGCACGCGGCGGCCGGGAGCCTTGGCCACGAGCGGGGCCAGCAGCGGGTCCGCGCGCAGCTGCTCGTCGACGGCCTCGGGGTCCGCGTCGAGGTCCAGGAGCCGCCGGCAGCGGCTGATGGCGATGGTCAGGTCGCGCAGGTCGGTGAGGGCGAGCCGGCAGCCGATGTGGTCGGGCCGCGGGGTGAGGGCGACGACGCCGGTGCCGTACGGGAGCCGGAGCGTGCGGCGGTAGGCGCCCGCCCGCCACTCCTCGACCCCGGGGACGGCGGTCGCGGCGAGGTGGCCGAAGAGGTTGTCGGGGGTGAGCGGGGCGCGGAAGGGGAGCCGCAGGCTGATGGTGCCGGGCACCTGGCCGGACCCGGCGCCCCGGACGGCCCCCCGGCCTGCCGCCTTGGCCCGGAGCTCGCTCGGGGCCAGCGCGAAGACCTCGCGGACGGTGTCGTTGAAGGTCCGGATCGAGGAGAACCCGGCCGCGAAGGCGATGTCGCCCATCGGGAGCCCGGAGGTCTCGATCAGCAGCCGGGCGGTCTGCGCGCGCTGGGCCCGGGCGAGGGCGAGGGGCCCGGCGCCGAGCTCGGCGCCCAGCTGCCGCTCCACCTGGCGGGCGGAGTACCCGAGCCGCGAGGCCAGCCCCGGGACGCCCTCCCGGTCGACCACCCCGTCCTGGATGAGGCGCATGGCGCGGGCGACGGCGTCCGCGCGGGCGTTCCACTCGGGGGAGCCGGGGGAGGTGTCGGGCCGGCACCGCTTGCAGGCCCGGTACCCGCTCTGCTGGCAGGCGGCGGCGCTGGGCAGGAAGGTCATGTTCTCGACCTTGGGCGGTACGGCGGGGCAGCTGGGGCGGCAGTAGATCCCGGTGGTCCTGACGGCGGTGAAGAACCAGCCGTCGAAGCGGGCGTCCTTCGACTGGACGGCCCGCACGCAACGCTCCGTGTCGGTGTACATGGCTCCCATCCTCCGGGCCGGACGCCCCCCGGGCTGGCGGTTTTCCGACACCAAGCCTATGCGCGGTCCACGGGCGACGGGTCCGGGGCGGAGCCCCCGGGGATGCGGAAGGGCCCCCGGCCGCCTGGTGGCGGCCGGGGGCCCTTGCGTACGCGTACAGCCGGGTTACGGGGCCTGGGTGGCCCTCGCCTCGCGGCGGTTGTGGCGGAACGTGTTCGCGCGACGGGTCGTCGCGAACAGCGGGATGGTCGCCGCCAGAGCGATCTGCAGCGCGCAGCCGGTCTGGAGCAGCAGCCCGCCGCCCGGCGCGTCGAACGCCCACGCGGCCAGCAGGCCCATCGCCGCGACGATCCAGCTCAGCATCGCCACCGCGAGAACACCCCGCGGCTTGGGGTACTCGACCCGGCTCACCATCAGCCAGGCCACGCCGACGATCGCCAGCAGGGTCGGGATGAACGGCAGCTCCAGCAGCACGATCGAGACGACCGTCAGCGCGCCGAAGGGGCTCGGCATGCCCTGGAACATGCCGTCCTTCATCGTCACGCAGCTGAATCTCGCGAGGCGCAGCACCACCGCCAGCAGGACGACGATCGCCGCCAGCGCCGACATCTTCTGCACCGCGTCGTCGGCGACCATGCCGTAGACGAGGACGAAGTACGCCGGAGCCAGGCCGAAGCTGATCAGGTCGGACAGGTTGTCCAGCTCCGCGCCCATCGGCGAGCTGCGCAGCTTGCGGGCCACGATGCCGTCGAAGAGGTCGAAGACCGCGGCGAGCAGCATCAGTATCACGGCCGTGGCCGCGCTGCTGCGGGCCATGCCCGACTCGCCACTGCCGGTGAGGTGCGGGATGAGGATCCCGGTGGTGGTGAAGTACACCGCCATGAATCCGCACGTCGCGTTGCCGAGGGTCAGGGTGTCCGCTATCGACAACCGCAGTGACAGCGGCATGTCGTCCTCGGTGGACTCCTCCTCGGACGCTTCGGGCACCCAGCCGGCAGCCGGGGTTTCAGGTTCAGTCACGGTCAATTCGGGTCACCCCCGCGGTGGTGGCCTGTCCGACCTCGACCGCGACCTCGACGCCCTCGGGGAGGTAGATGTCGACGCGGGAGCCGAAGCGGATCAGACCGATGCGTTCGCCCTGCTCCACCTTGGTGCCGGCCGGCAGGTACGGGACGATGCGACGGGCGACGGCGCCGGCGATCTGCACCATCTCGATGTCGCCGAGCTCGGTGTCGAAGTGCCAGACGACGCGCTCGTTGTTCTCGCTCTCCTTGTTGAACGCCGGAACGAATCCACCGGGAATGTGCTCCACGGACGTCACCGTGCCCGCGAGGGGCGCACGGTTGACGTGGACGTTCAGGGGGCTCATGAAGATCGCGACGCGGGTCCGTCCGTCCTTCCACGGCATGATGCTCTGCACCACACCGTCGGCGGGGGAGATGACCCGGCCCTGCGTGATCTCGCGCTCGGGGTCGCGGAAGAACCACAGCATGCCCGCCGCGAGCGCGGTGGTGGGCACGGCCACTGCCGCCCAGCGTCCGGACTTGCGGGCCCGGGTGAGGCTGAGGGCGGCGGTGGCGACGGTCGGCAGAAGCCACGGCGATGCTCCGCGCGCGAGGCGTCCACCGAGGAGGCCGACGCGAGGTGCAGAGGTTTGGCTGTGGGGCATGGATGACCTTCGTAGCGGGTGATGCCGCGCCGCAAACGGGGGGACGGGACGGCGGCTTTACTGGAATGCTATCGGTTGCACGCAACAACTGGGCAAGCCAGAAGCCGAGTCGATGACCGTGAGCCAGTGACTGCTAGTGACTCTTTCGCGGAAAACCACTGGATGACTTACCGCAAAAGGGACTTTCAGCCCTGGAGCCGGTACTCCTCGAGCAGGCGTCGCCCGATGATCATTTTCTGGATCTCGGCGGTACCTTCACCGATGAGCAGCATGGGCGCCTCTCGGTAGAGGCGCTCGATCTCGTACTCCTTCGAGAAGCCGTATCCACCGTGGATACGGAACGCGTCCTCCACCACCTCCTTGCAGTACTCGGAGGCGAGGTACTTCGCCATCCCTGCTTCGAGGTCGTTTCGTTCCCCGGAGTCCTTTTTGCGTGCTGCATTGACCATCATCGCATGGGCGGCTTCGACCTTGGTAGCCATCTCGGCCAGCTTGAACTGAATCGCCTGGTGCTCGGCGATGGCCTTGCCGAAAGTGTGACGTTGCTGGGCATACGAGACACCCAGCTCGAACGCACGCTGCGCGACGCCGCAACCACGGGCCGCCACGTTGACGCGGCCGACCTCGACCCCGTCCATCATTTGGTAAAACCCTCGGCCGGTCTCCCCGCCCAGGACCCGATTGGCCGGAATGCGCAGTCCGTCCATGATGAGCTCGGTGGTGTCGACCCCCTTGTAGCCCATCTTGTCGATCTTGCCCGGGATGGTCAGGCCGGGCCGGACCTCTCCGAAGCCGGCCTCCTTCTCCACGAGGAAGGTCGTCATCGACTTGTGGGGGGCGGTGCCCTCCGGGTGTCCTTCGTCACTGCGCACCAAAACGGCCACGAGCGTGGACGTGCCGCCGTTCGTCAGCCACATCTTCTGGCCGTTCAGGACGTACTCGTCACCGTCCTTCACCGCCTTCGAGGTGATGGCCGACACATCGGAGCCGAGCCCCGGCTCGGACATCGAGAACGCGCCGCGCACCTCGCCCAGCGCCATCCGCGGAAGGAAGTACTCCCTCTGCTCCTGGGTGCCGTGCTGCTTGAGCATGTACGCCACGATGAAGTGGGTGTTGATGATGCCCGAGACGGACATCCAGCCGCGCGCGATCTCCTCGACGCACAGCGCGTAGGTGAGCAGCGACTCACCCAGGCCGCCGTACTCCTCCGGGATCATCAGGCCGAAGAGGCCGAGTTCCTTGAGGCCGTCGACGATCTGCTGCGGGTACTCGTCCCGGTGCTCCAGCTCGGTCGCGACCGGGATGATCTCCTTGTCGACGAACTCGCGGACGGTCTTGAGGATGTCCCTCTGGTCGTCCGTCAGGCCGGCGGTCTGGGCAAGTCGGCTCATGGTTCTACTTCCCCTGTTCCTTCAGCGTGGGGCGGCCGGGCTGCTCGCCGCCGCGCTCCTTGATGTACGTCTCGGTCGGGACCATCACCTTGCGCCGGAAGACGCAGACGAGGGTGCCGTCCTGCTTGTAGCCCTTGGTCTCCACGTAGACGATGCCGCGGTCGTTCTTCGACTTCGACGGGGTCTTGTCCAGGACCGTGGTCTCGCCGTAGATCGTGTCCCCGTGGAAGGTGGGCGCCACGTGCCGCAGCGACTCGATCTCCAGGTTGGCGATGGCCTTGCCGGAGACGTCCGGCACCGACATGCCCAGCAGCAGCGAGTAGATGTAGTTGCCCACGACCACGTTCTTGCCGAAGTCGGTCGTGTTCTCGGCGTAGTTGCTGTCCATGTGGAGCGGGTGGTGGTTCATGGTCAGCAGGCAGAAGAGATGGTCGTCGTACTCGGTGACGGTCTTCCCGGGCCAGTGCTTGTAGACCGCGCCGATCTCGAACTCTTCGTAGGTGCGTCCGAACTGCATGGTGCTACGCCTCCGGGATCTCGAACTTGGTGGTGCGCTGCATGCCGGCGGCGCGGCCCTTGCCCGAGATGACCAGCGCCATCTTGCGGCTGGCCTCGTCGATCATCTCGTCGCCGAGCATCGCGGAGCCCTTCTTGCCGCCGGCCTCGGAGGTGCACCAGTCGTACGCGTCGAGGATCAGCTCGGCGTGGTCGTAGTCCTCCTGGGAGGGGGAGAAGACCTCGTTGGCCGCGTCGACCTGGCCGGGGTGCAGCACCCACTTGCCGTCGAAGCCCAGGGCCGCCGCGCGACCGGCGACCTCGCGGTAGCCGTCGACGTTCTTGATCTGGAGGAAGGGGCCGTCGATCGCCTGGAGGTCGTGCATGCGGGCCGCCATCAGGATCCGCATCAGGATGTAGTGGTAGGCGTCCGCGCCGTAGCCGGGCGGCTGCATGCCCACGACCAGGGACTTCATGTTGATCGAGGCCATGAAGTCGGCCGGCCCGAAGATGATGGTCTCCAGCCGCGGCGAGGCACCGGCGATCTCGTCGACGTTCACCAGGCCCTTGGCGTTCTCGATCTGCGCCTCGATGCCGATCTTGCCGACCTCGAAGCCCATGGTCTTCTCGATCTGCGTCAGGAGGAGGTCGAGCGCCACGACCTGCTGGGCGTCCTGGACCTTCGGCAGCATGATGCAGTCGAGGTTCTGGCCGGCGCCCTCGACGACCGTGATCACGTCGCGGTACGTCCAGTGCGTGGTCCAGTCGTTGACGCGCACCACGCGGGTCTTGCCGGTCCAGTCGCCGTTGTTCAGCGCGTCCACGATCGTGTGGCGGGCGCCTTCCTTGGCGAGCGGGGCGCAGGCGTCCTCCAGGTCGAGGAAGACCTGGTCGGCCGGCAGGCCCTGGGCCTTCTCCAGGAACCGGGGATTGGAACCCGGCACCGCGAGGCAGGAGCGGCGCGGCCGCAGCCGGTTGACCGGGGAAGAGGGCGTGGTCATGCGGGGACCTCCGTGCTTGCAAGGGTGTCAGTGTTGAGGATCTCGTCGGCGTCGCCGAGCGGGTGGAGCTTGTTGGCCTTGCGGATCTCGTCGACGATACGGCCGATGATCTCCGTGATGCCGAAGTCCTTCGGGGTGAAGACCGCCGCCACCCCGGCCTCCTTGAGCGCCACGGCGTCCGCATTCGGAATGATGCCGCCGAGCACGACGGGGATGTCACCCGCCCCCGCCGCGCGCAGGCGTTCCAGCACGTCCGGGACGAGCGCGCTGTGCGAGCCGGACAGGATGGACAGTCCCACGCAGTGCACGTCCTCGGCCAGGGCCGCCGAGGAAATCTCCTCGGGAGTCAGCCGGATGCCCTGGTAGACCACCTCGAAGCCGGCGTCGCGGGCCCGTACGGCGATCTGCTCGGCGCCGTTGGAGTGCCCGTCCAGGCCGGGCTTGCCGACCAGCAGGCGCAGCCGGCCGGAGCCGAGGTCCTCGGCCGTACGGGAGACCTTCGCGCGGACGAGGGCCATGGGGGTCCCCTCCTCGGCGGTCACGGCCACCGGGGCCGAGGAGACCCCGGTCGGAGCCCGGAACTCACCGAACACCTCGCGCAGCGCGCTCGACCACTCGCCGGTGGTGACACCGGCGCGGGCGCACTCCAGGGTGGCCTCCATCAGGTTCTCGTCCCCGGCCGCGGCCTCCTTCAGCCGGTCCAGGGCCTGCATGACCGTGGGGAAGACGAACGGGTCACCGCCGCCCTGCCGCTCCGAGGACTCCTGGCGCTCGGCCCTCCAGCGGCCGATGCGCTCGACGGTCTGCGCCTCCAGGGCCCCGTCCACCGTCATGATGGCGCCGTCCAGGTCGGCGGTGAGCGGGTTCTCCTCGGTCTGCTGGAAGCAGTTGACGCCGACGATCTTGTCCTGGCCGTCCTCGATCCGGGCCCGCCGCGCGGCGTGCGAGGAGACCAGCTCGCCCTTGAGGTACCCGGACTCGACGGCCGCCATCGCGCCGCCCATCTCCTGGATCCGGTCGATCTCGGCCAGGCACTCGGCCACCAGGGACTCGACCTTGGCCTCGATCACGTGCGAGCCGGCGAAGATGTCCTCGTACTCCAGCAGGTCGCTCTCGTGGGCGAGGACCTGCTGGATGCGCAGCGACCACTGCTGGTCCCAGGGCCGGGGCAGGCCCAGCGCCTCGTTCCAGGCGGGCAGCTGCACGGCGCGGGCGCGGGCGTCCTTGGAGAGGGTCACCGCGAGCATCTCCAGCACGATCCGCTGGACGTTGTTCTCCGGCTGCGCCTCGGTCAGGCCCAGGGAGTTGACCTGGACCCCGTAGCGGAAGCGGCGCTGCTTGTCGTTCTCGATGCCGTAGCGCTCGCGGGTGACCTTGTCCCAGATGCGGCCGAAGGCGCGCATCTTGCACATCTCCTCGATGAAGCGGACGCCCGCGTTCACGAAGAAGGAGATCCGGGCGACGACCTCGCCGAACCGCTCCGGCGGGACCTGCCCCGAGTCGCGCACCGAGTCCAGGACCGCGATGGCCGTGGACATCGCGTACGAGATCTCCTGGACGGGCGTGGCCCCGGCCTCCTGCAGGTGGTAGCTGCAGATGTTGATCGGGTTCCACTTCGGGATGTGGTTGACCGTGTACGCGATCATGTCCGTCGTCAGGCGGAGCGAGGGCCCGGGCGGGAAGACGTGCGTCCCGCGCGAGAGGTACTCCTTGACGATGTCGTTCTGGGTGGTGCCCTGGAGCTGGGAGATGTCCGCTCCCTGCTCCTCGGCGGCCACCTGGTAGAGCGCCAGCAGCCACATGGCGGTGGCGTTGATCGTCATCGAGGTGTTCATCTGTTCCAGGGGGATGTCCTGGAACAGCCGCCGCATGTCGCCCAGATGGGAGACCGGGACCCCGACCCGGCCGACCTCGCCGCGGGCGAGGATGTGGTCGGGGTCGTAGCCGGTCTGCGTCGGCAGGTCGAACGCGACCGACAGGCCGGTCTGGCCCTTGGCGAGGTTGCGGCGGTACAGCTCGTTGGACGCCTCGGCCGTGGAGTGGCCGGCGTACGTCCGCATGAGCCACGGACGGTCCTTCTGGCGCTCTGTCATCTCAGGCTGTCCCTTTGGCCTTTGAGGGGTCTCAGATGTTGCGGAAGCGGTTGATCGCGTCCAGGTGCGTGGCGCGCATCTCGTGGTCCTTGACGCCGAGGCCTTCCTCGGGGGCCAGGCACAGCACGCCGACCTTGCCCTGGTGGAGGTTGCGGTGGACGTCGTAGGCGGCCTGGCCGGTCTCCTCGAGGGAGTAGACCTTCGACAGGGTGGGGTGGATCTTGCCCTTCGAGACCAGGCGGTTGGCCTCCCAGGCCTCGCGGTAGTTCGCGAAGTGCGAGCCGATGATCTTCTTCAGGGACATCCACAGGTAGCGGTTGTCGTACTCGTGCATGTAGCCCGAGGTCGAGGCGCAGGTGGTGATGGTGCCGCCCTTGCGGGTGACGTAGACCGAGGCGCCGAAGGTCTCGCGGCCCGGGTGCTCGAAGACGATGTCGATGTCCTCGCCGCCGGTCAGCTCGCGGATGCGCTTGCCGAAGCGCTTCCACTCCTTCGGGTCCTGGGTGTGCTCGTCCTTCCAGAACTTGTAGCCCTCGGCGTTGCGGTCGATGACCGCCGTCGCGCCCATCGCCCGGCAGATGTCGGCCTTCTCCGGGGAGGAGACCACGCAGATCGGGTTGGCGCCGCCGGCCAGCGCGAACTGGGTGGCGTACGAGCCGAGCCCGCCGCTGGCGCCCCAGATCAGGACGTTGTCGCCCTGCTTCATGCCGGCGCCGTTGCGGGAGACCAGCTGGCGGTACGCGGTGGAGTTGACCAGGCCGGGGGAGGCGGCCTCCTCCCAGCTGAGGTGGTCGGGCTTGGGCATCAGCTGGTTCGACTTGACCAGCGCGATCTCCGCCAGACCGCCGAAGTTGGTCTCGAAGCCCCAGATGCGCTGCTCGGGGTCGAGCATCGTGTCGTTGTGGCCGTCGGAGGACTCCAGCTCGACCGACAGGCAGTGCGCGACGACCTCGTCGCCCGGCTTCCAGGCGTTCACGCCGGGGCCGGTGCGCAGGACGACGCCCGCGAGGTCCGAGCCGATGATGTGGTACGGCAGGTCGTGGCGCTTGGTGAGCTCCGAGAGGCGCCCGTAGCGCTCCAGGAAACTGAAGGTGGAGACCGGCTCGAAGATCGAGGTCCACACCGAGTTGTAGTTGACCGAGGAAGCCATGACGGCCACCAGGGCCTCGCCCGGGCCCAGCTCGGGGAGCGGGACCTCGTCGAGGTGCAGGGACTTGCGGGGGTCCTTCTCGCGGGTGGTGAGCCCGGCGAACATCTCCGTCTCGTCCTTGTGCACGGTGATCGCGCGGTACGAGTCGGGGAGCGGCAGGGCAGCGAAGTCGGCGGCCGTCGCGGCCTGCGACTGGATCGCGTCCAGGATGTCCTTCACGGTGTTGCCTCCGGCCGTGCGCTGATGAGGGTGCGCTGAGGGAAACGGGGTGCGTTGAGCTGCTGTGCGGCGAAGCGCGGGGTGGTACTGCTCGGGGTGCCGTCGATTCGGCTGGGGTGGAGCTGCGCGTTGCCTGTGGTGGGGCGTGCGGGGGCCTGGTGACGCAGGCATCCGGGGCGCGTTCCGTGCCGAGTGGGCTGGATCGCGGGGACATCCGGACGAGATTCAACGTATGGCACCCCGTGTCACTCAGCAAGGCACCGCGTGCCAAAACTTTCTCTCATTTGCCGATTGACCTGCACCGATGAGCGATGATCGATCAGAGTTACCCGCGAGTAGGGGCAACTCGGACAAACGAAAGCGGCCGCCCCCGGAACGGGAGCGGCCGCTGTGACGTGTGTCGCCTACTTGTTTCTGAGCGCCTCTTCGATGGTCCGCATGACCTCGTCCAGGGGGGCGTCCGTGCGGGCCACCGCCACCAGCACCTCGCCCTGCGTACGCACCGCGGCGGCCGCGGTGGCGGGCTCCGGCGGCGGCGCCGTGCTCAGGGTGCGCCCCGCGCCGATCCCGGAACCGAAGGTCTTGCGCACGATCGAGAAGGCGTGGTCGAGCTGCGCCTCCACGTCGCCCTGACCGCCCGCCCGCAGCCAGCGCCGCAGCACGTGGTTGTGGGCCGTGACCACCGCCGAGGCGGCGACCTCCGCCAGCAGCGGGTCGTCGTTGCCGTCGTGGTGGTCGGTCTCGTCGAAATGGGCCAGCAGGTAGCGGGTGAACAGCCGCTCGTAGCGGGCGACCGAGGCGATCTCCCGCTCCCGCAGCGCCGGAACCTCGCGGGTGAGCCGGTAGCGCTCCACCGACACCGCCGGCGAGGCGGCGTACATCTTCATGACTTCCTTGATCCCCCGGCACACCGTGTCGAGCGGGTGCTCGTGCGCCGGGGCCACGTCGAGGACGGCCTCGGCGCGGGTCAGGGTGTCGTCGTGGTCCGGGAAGATCGCCTCTTCCTTGGACCGGAAGTGCCGGAAGAAGGTCCGGCGGGCGACCCCGGCCACGGAGGCGATCTCGTCGACCGTCGTGGCCTCGTACCCCTTGTTCGCGAAGAGCTCCATGGCGGCCGCCGCGAGCTCACGGCGCATCTTGAGCCGCTGCGCGGCCGCCTTGGTACCGGCCGGGGTCTCCGGGGCGTCGGAGACAGCGGAGGCGCGGGGTGGGGTCTTGGCGGGCTGGGACATAGAGCGAAAGTACTTCATTCGTGCGGGAGAGCGCTCCCGAGGGGGGTGGGACGGGAAGGGATGCGGGGGAGGGCCGGCACTGGGCACACAGTGCTCCTCGGGAGGGTTCGTCCGCCGTGAGGGTCCGGCGGACCCGAGCAGCCCTCCCCACGCATCCTGTTCTTGGGGCCCCTGGGCCCGCCGCGGGTTACCGGCGGGGGGCGTACTCACGGAATCCGCGGCCGGTCTTCCGGCCCAGGCAGCCCGCCGCGACCAGGTGCTCCAGCAGCGGGGAGGGGGCCAGACCCGGGTCGCGGAACTCCTTGTGCAGGACCTGCTCGATGGCCAGCGACACGTCCAGGCCGACCACGTCGAGGAGCTCGAAGGGCCCCATCGGGTAGCCGCCGCCCAGCTTCATCGCCGCGTCGATGTCGTCGATGCCCGCGTAGTGCTGCTCGACCATCTTGATCGCGTTGTTGAGGTACGGGAACAGCAGCGCGTTCACGATGAAGCCGGCCCGGTCCCCGCAGTCCACCGCGTGCTTGCGGACCTGCCCGCAGATCCCGCGGACCGTGGCGTGCACGTCGTCGGCGGTCAGGACGGTGCGGACCACCTCGACCAGCTTCATCGCCGGGGCCGGGTTGAAGAAGTGCATGCCGATGACGTCCTCGGGCCGCGAGGTCGCGCGGGCGATCGCGATCACCGGGAGCGAGGAGGTCGTGGTCGCGAGCACCGCACCGGGCTTGCAGGACTTGTCCAGAGCACGGAACAGCTCCTGCTTCACCTCCAGGTCCTCGGCGACGGCCTCCACGGCCAGGTCCACGTCGGCGAAGGCGTCCAGCGAGCCCGCCGCCGTGATCCGGCCCACGGTGGCGGCGGCGGCCTCGGCCGTCAGCCGGCCCCGGTCCACCGCGCGGGCCAGGGACTTGGCGATCGCGGCCTTCGCCGCGTCCGCCTTCTCCTGGCTGCGGGCCGCCAGCACCACGGGGAAGCCGGCCTGCGCGAAGACCTGCGCGATCCCGCTCGCCATCGTGCCCGAGCCGGCCACGCCGACCGAGTTCACCGGACGGCTCGCCCGGACCAGCTCCCCGTCCGGCGGCGTCTGCAGGTCACGGACGACGACCTGGCTGCCCGGGGCCTCGTACGTGTAGAAGCCGCGCCCGGACTTCTGCCCGGTCAGGCCCGCCTCGGCGAGGTGGCCGAGGATCGGGGCCGGGGCGTGCAGCCGGTCGCCCGAGGCCGTGTACATGGCCTCCAGGACGGTGCGGGCGGTGTCCACGCCGATCAGGTCGAGCAGCGCGAGCGGGCCCATCGGCAGGCCGCAGCCCAGCCTCATCGCCGCGTCGATGTCCTCGCGGGAGGCGTACTTCGCCTCGTACATGGCGGCGGCCTGGTTGAGGTAGCCGAACAGCAGGCCGTCGGCGACGAAGCCCGGGCGGTCGCCGACCGCGACCGGCTCCTTGCCGAGCTCGCGGGCCAGGGTGGTGACCGCCTCGACGGCCGGCGGGGCCGTCAGGACGCTGGAGACGACCTCGACCAGCTTCATCGCCCCGACCGGGTTGAAGAAGTGCAGGCCGACCACGCGCTCCGGGCGCTGGGACTCGGCGGCCATCCGCGTCACCGACAGGGCGTTGGTGCCGGTGGCCAGGATCGCGGCGGGCCGGACGATCGCGTCGAGCTCGCGGAAGATCCGCTGCTTGAGCTCGTAGGACTCGGGGACCACCTCGATGACGAGGTCGGCGTCGGCGGCGGCGCCCAGCTCGGAGAAGGTGCGGAAGCGGGCGAGGACCCCTTCGCGCTCCTGCTCGGTGAGCTGTCCGCGGACCACGGAGCGGGCGGTGGCCGCCGCGAGGGACGCGGTGGCCCGGCGGGCGGCGGCCTCGCTGACGTCGATGCCGATGACCTCGCGGCCGGCCCGGGCGAGGACCTCGGCGATGCCGGAGCCCATCGTGCCGAGACCGACGACCGCGATGGTCTGCAGGGCGGGACGGACGGGCTGGGAGGAGGGGGAGGGCTGACCGGACGTGGACGGAAGGTCCATCGCGGGACTCCAGTGGAAGAGGGTGACGACTGAGGGGGCGCGCGGCGCACGGCGCGCGCGGAGGCCGTACGGAAGACCATGCGGACGTCCGTGCGGAGAAGCCCCGGGGCTCGCGGAGCGAACCGGGGATCGCGGCGGAACCAGGGGTCGCGTCGGAACCGGGGAACCCGGAGGAACCGGGGAACCCGGAGGGCCGAAGAAACGGGAGGAGCCGAGCCGGGGGAACCCGGCAGGAAGAAGCCCGTGGGGCCAAAGCGGCGGAGCCCTGTCCCGGGGTCACGCCGTGAGGTGGTGCGGAAGTCGTGCAGAACCGACTGGCACGAGGTGGCTGCGTCACCAGGCCGACCTCGTACGTGTTGTAGGGACAGTAACGCGTGCCCAACTGGTCCGCCAGAGCGCGCAGATGTGACCTGTACCGCCCAAATGTACCGATCATCGATCATCGATCAACCGGCTGTTCGAAGGCCCGACCGCGCGGCGCCCACCCGTGTCGGGGAACCCGGCGCGGCGGCCGCCGGGGCCGCCTAGGGTGGCCGGGTGAACGACGTGTTGGAGCGCCTGCGGGCGGAAGCCGCGCAGGCACCGGAGTACGAGGCGCTGCTCGCGGCGGACGCGGACGGCCTGGCGGCATCCCTGACCTCCGCCGGGCTGCCCCTGTGGGCCCGCGAGCTGGCCGCGTACCGGCTGGGGCTGGCCGGCGACCGGCGCGCCTTCGAATCCCTGGTCCTGCTGCTCAACCACCGGGACCCGCCCCGCTGCGAGGCGGCCGCGCAGGCGCTGGCCGTCCTCGGGGACCCGCGCACGGCCCGCGCGGCGGCGGCGCTGGCGACGAACGACCTGCGCACGGCCTACGCCCTGCACCCGGTCCGGCTGCTGGCGGCGCTGCGCGCTCCGGAGTCGGCCCCTGCGCTGATCCGCACGCTGTCGCGGCTGCTCGCGCCGCACGACCCGTACTGGCGGGTGGCCCTGGCCTGTGTGGAGGGGCTGGGCGCGCTGGCGGACCAGCGCGCCCGGGAGGTCCTGATCCGGGCCCAGTCGCACCCCCGGCTGGCGGTGGCGGCGACGGCGGCCCTGCGGGAGCTGGGCGTCAGCTAGCGAAGCCGGTCTTGAAGCCGGTCCCGAGCCCGGCCCCGGACCCGGTCCTGAAGCCGGTCTCGGACTCGGCCTCGTAGCCCGGCCCGGACCCGGGCCGCTCCGGGACGACCGCGAAGGCCTCGATCTCCATCAGCAGTTCGGGCCGGAACAGCGCCGCCACCTGGACCGCCGAGGAGGCCGGGAGGCGGTCCGGGTCGATCACCTCGTCGCGGGCCTCCCGTACGGCCGGGAGGTCGGCGACGTCCGTGACGAAGTACGTCAGCTTCACCACGTCGTCGAAGGTGGCCCCGGCCGCCGCCAGGCACCGCCGCAGGTTCTCGAACACCTGCCGGGCCTGGGCGGCGGCGTCGCCCTCGCCGACCAGCTCGCCCTTCTCGTCGAAGGCGCACTGCCCGGACACGGCGACGAACCGTCCCGTGCCCCAGACGACGTGGTGGTAGCCGGTGCCCGGGGCGACGCCCCGGGGCGCGGCGATGCGGGTGAGGTGGTTGTCCTGTGAGGTGTTCATGGGCATGATCTTGCCCGCTGCGGCTCGGCCTAGCCCCGGAAGCCGAGCAGCCCGTGCAGGGCGGCGCCGCCCGCCGACGGCGGAACCGCGCGGGTCGCCGGGACCGGGGTGGGGGCCGGCTGGGCGGGGCAGACGGCGTCCGCGGCCTTGCCCGTCAGCAGGTACGCGGACAGCTTCTCGTCGAGGCACTTGTTGCCGCTGAGGGCGACGCCGTGGTTGCCGCCGCCCTCCTCGACGACCAGCGCCGAGCCCGCGAGCTTGCGCCGCATGCTCACCGCGCCCTCGTAGGGGGTCGCGGCGTCCTCGGTCGCCTGGAAGAGGAGCGCCTGCGGGAGCGCCGTGTTGGTCACGTCCGGGGCCTGGAGCGGCTCGGTCGGCCAGAACGCGCACGGGGCGTTGTACCAGGCGTTGTTCCAGGTCATGAAGGGCGCCTTGGCGTGCGTGCGCCACATGTCGGCCCGCCACTGGTTCCAGTTCCTGGGCCACGCCGAGTCCCGGCACTGCACGGCCGTGTAGACGCTGTAGCTGTTGCCCGCCGAGGGCTCGACCGCGCCGAACTTCTCGTACGCGGAGACCAGCGGCTTCGGGTCCCCCTCCACGGCGTACGCGGCGAAGGCCGTCGCGAGGTGGGGCCAGTAGCCGTTGAAGTAGCCGCCCGGCATGAAGGTGTCCTCCAGCTCCGCCGGGCCCACCTTGGCGCCGGCCGGGGCTGTGCGCAGCGCCGTCCGCATCTCGTACCAGCGGGCCTCGACCCGGGCCGGGTCGGTGCCGAGGTGGTACGTGGAGTCGTAGCGGGCCACCCACGCCAGGAAGGCCTTGTGGCGGGAGTCGAAGGCCTGGTCCTGGGAGAGGTTGTCCTCGTACCAGACCCCGGCCGGGTCGACGACGGAGTCCAGGACCAGGCGGTGGATCCGGTCGGGGTGCAGCTTGGCGTACACCGCGCCCAGGAAGGTGCCGTAGGAGTAGCCGAAGTAGCTGAGCTTGTCCGCGCGCAGGGCGGCGCGCAGCACTTCGAGGTCACGGGCCGCCGACACCGTGCCGATGTACGGGAGGACGTCGGCGTGCTTGGTCTGGCAGGACTCGGCGAAGGCCTTCACCCGCTCCAGGTTGGCCCGCTCGGTCTTCTCGTCCAGCGGTACGGAGTCGGGCCGTACGGGGGTGAAGTGGCCCGCGCCGCAGTCCAGGGCGGGCTCGCTCTTGCCGACGCCCCGCGGGTCGAAGCCGATCACGTCGTACTGGGCCGCGACCTCCTTGGGCAGTGCGGAGGCGATGAACCCGGCCAGGGTGCGCCCGCTGCCGCCGGGCCCGCCGGGGTTGACCAGCAGCGGGCCCTGGGAGCGGGCGGCCGTGTGGGGGACCCGGGTCAGGGCGAGGGAGATCTGCCGGCCGGCCGGGTCGTCGTGGTCGAGGGGGACCTTGAGGGAGGCGCACTGGAGCGTCGGGTAGCGGGAGGTCGCGCAGTTCGACCACTTCAGTGCCTCGGCGGCCGGGGCGGCCGCTGCCGGGGCCGCGGCCGTGACCGGGCTCGCCAGGGCGGCGGCGAGGGTGGACACCGCCAGCAGGACGGCGGCGCGCCGCAGAGCGGGACCGGGCTTGCTTTTCGTCGGGTGCAGCATCGGGTGGAGCATGGGGCCTCCCAGCCAAGGGTTCTGGGCGGAATCGTCCCGGAACCTGTGCTCGGAAGGGGGGATTGGGGCCCCGATTGGCCCGATGTGATGACCCTTCAGTCGGTCGTACGGTCGTACGGGCGCTCAGAGCAGGCTGAGCTGGGTCGCCCCGGGTGCGGGCGCGGGCCCGCCCGGCCGCTCCGGGACGACGATCCGCCGGGCCGGGCCGCTACCGCCGGGGCCGATGCCGAATTCGGCGGCGAGCTCATGGACTTGGCGGGTGATCATCCGCTGGTACCAGGTGGGCGCGTACGAGCCGCCCGCGTACATCCGCTCGTACCGCTCGACCAGGTGGGGGTGGTGCTCGCCGAGCCAGGCCGTGAACCATTCCCGCGCCCCGGGGCGCAGATGGAGTACCAGGGGTGTCACGGAGGTCGCCCCGGACGCGGCGACGGCCCGGACGGTGGCCCGCAGCTGCTCCGCGGAGTCCCCGAGGAAGGGGATCACCGGGGCCATCAGCACCCCGCACTCGATGCCCGCGTCGGTGAGCGTGCGGACTGCCTGCAGCCGGGCGGCGGGGGAGGGGGTGCCCGGCTCGACCGTGCGCCACAGGGCGGTGTCGGTGAAGCCGACGGAGACGGAGATCCCGACGTCGGCGACGGCCGCTGCTTCCTGGATGAGGGGGAGGTCGCGCAGGATCAGGGTGCCCTTGGTGAGGATCGAGAAGGGATTGGCCCGCTCCCGGAGCGCCTCGATGATCCCGGGCATCAGGCGGTAGCGGCCCTCGGCACGCTGATAGCAGTCCACGTTGGTGCCCATCGCGATGTGCGCGCCGCTCCAGCGGGGCGAGGCGAGCTCGCGGCGCAGGAGCTCGGGGGCGTTGGTCTTGACGACGATCTGGGAGTCGAAGCCGATGCCGGTGTCGAGGTCCTCCCTCGGTAGTTCGCCCCGAGAATAGAACAAACGTTCCCATGATCGTGCAGCCCGGTAAACCCGCTGGTCAGCGCGGTGTCGGGGATGGAAAGCTGTGCGCCATGGCGAGACACAGACTCACGGTGTGCCTTCCGGGCGAGGCCCGGGGCCGGCTGGAGGAGGCGATCGGCGAGGCGATGGCGCCCTTCTTCTACGAGAGGGAGGGGGACATCGCGGACGATCTGCTGATCTGGGACCACTGGCGGATCGACGGAGACGCGGACGGCGTCGGGTACCGGATCCTGCCCGGCCACGAGGCGGATCCCCGGATCGTCCACGACCAGCCGCTCTGGGACGGCACCGCCCAGCCGAGCCTGCCCGGCTGGTGCGCGGGCGGCCCGCTCGGACTGCTGGAGCGCAGGCCCTGGGAGCGGGCCGCCGCGGTCGCCCGTCTCGTCTGGGACGGCTGGCGGGAAGTGGCCCGGTCGAACCCGCCCTCCCGCCCCTGGGGCGACTTCTGCCCCGAGTGGCCGCCGGGGATGGACGGCAGCGCGTACGACGCGCTGCGCGCGCCGGCTCGCGCCGACTACCTCGCGCAGACCCCCGTCGCCGCGTACCGGGAGTGGGCCGCCGGGCTGCGGCTCGACCCCGCGGACGAGGAGTTCCGCCCCGCCCTCGTCGACGGCTGGACCGACCCGCTCGGGTCGATCGGCCGCTGGACCCGGGAGGAGTTCGCCCGGCGCGGCGCGCGCGAGGCCGTAGGGAACTGCCACCTGCTGACCCTCGACGGCTGGTGGTACGAGGACGGCGGGTGGCCCCTGCACGGCGCCTGCGACGACCCCGCCGCCTGCCCGCACCCCCCGCCGCCGGAGCTCGCCGCCGGGGGCGGGCCGGCCTACCTCGCCGGGCTGTCGGCCGACACCCTGCTGGTGTCCCTGCGCTGTCACGTCTGACCCGGATTTGGGCGCCCGCCCCGGAGGTGGTTGGCTTCGCGGTGACGAGCGAACACAACTGCTGGAGGAAAGCCATGGCGCAGGTCGAGGCCACCACGGAACGCATCATCGGGGCGGACGCGGAGACCGTGTTCGACGCGCTGGCCGACTACACCGGGACCCGGGGCAAGGTGCTGCCCGAGCACTTCAGCGAGTACGAGGTGCGCGAGGGCGGCGACGGCGAGGGCACCCTCGTCCACTGGAAGCTCCAGGCCACGAGCAAGCGGGTTCGCGACTGCCTGCTGGAGGTCACCGAGCCCACGGACGGCCAGCTCGTGGAGAAGGACCGCAACTCCTCCATGGTCACCACCTGGACGGTCACCCCGGCGGGCGAGGGCAAGTCCAAGGCCGTCGTCACCACCGTGTGGAACGGCGCGGGCGGCATCGGCGGCTTCTTCGAGCGCACCTTCGCACCCAAGGGCCTGGCCCGCATCTACGACACCCTGCTCGCCAACCTGGCGGCCGAAGTCAAGGGCTGAGCAAGGCCGTTGCCGGTGAGGCCGGAGGCCGGGCCTCACCGGATCGGGTGAAATGCGCCCGCCCGGGACCCGACGCGGCCCGGGCGTGGCCACGAGGCCCGGCGGGGGCCGGAGGACTAGGGTGGGGCCCTGAGCGCTACCGACCGCCCGGGGGCCCGATGAAGATCCTCATCTCCGCCGACATGGAAGGCGCCACCGGCGTCACCTGGCCCGCCGACGTGCTGCCCGGGACCCCGCAGTGGGAACGCTGCCGGACCATGTTCACCTCCGACGTGAACGCCGCCGTCCTCGGGTTCTACGACGCCGGCGCCGACCAGGTCCTCGTCAACGAGGCCCACTGGACCATGCGCAACCTGCTGCTGGAGCGGCTCGACGCGCGCGTCGAGATGCTGACCGGCCGCCACAAGTCCCTCTCCATGGTCGAGGGCGTCCAGCACGGGGACGTCGACGGCATCGCCTTCGTCGGCTACCACACGGGCGCCGGCGCCGAGGGCGTGCTCGCCCACACCTACCTCGCCAACTCCATCACCGGGGTCTGGGTCAACGGGAACCGCGCCAGCGAGGGCCTGCTCAACGCGCACGTGGTCGCCGAGTACGGGGTCCCGGTCATCCTCGTGACGGGAGACGACCTGACCTGCGCCGACGCCGCCGGCTACGCCCCGGAGGCGGTGACCGTCGCCGTCAAGGACCACGTCTCGCGCTACGCCGCCGTCTGCCGCACCCCGGCGCGTACGGCCGCCGACATCCGGGCCGCCGCCAAGGAGGCCGCGGCCCTCGCCGTGCGCCACGAGCCGGTGCGCGGGGGGCCGTTCACGGTGGAGGTGGAGTTCGACGCCGAGCACCTGGCGATGGCGGCCACCGTCGTGCCCGGGGTCGAACGGGCGGGTGAGCGTAGGGTCGGGTACACGAGCGAGACGATGTACGAGGGGATCCGGACCTTCAAGGCGGTCACCACGATCGTCTCGGCAGCGGTGGAGGAGCAGTATGGCTGACATGTCCGAACCGGGCGCCGGCTTCGGTGTCACCGGTACCCCCGTCGACCGGGTGGCGCTCGACGAGGCCGTCGAGTTCACCTCCGGTCTGATCCGCATCGACACCACCAACCGCGGCGGTGGCGACTGCCGGGAGCGCCCGGCCGCCGAGTACGTCGCCGAGCGGCTGGCGGACATCGGCCTGGAGCCCGCGCTCCTGGAGCGCACCCCGGGCCGAACCAACGTGGTGGCCCGGATCGCGGGCACCGACCCCACCGCCCCCGCCCTCCTGGTCCACGGCCACCTCGACGTGGTCCCGGCCGAGGCCGCCGACTGGAGCGTCGACCCCTTCTCGGGCGAGATCCGGGACGGGGTGGTCTGGGGCCGCGGCGCCGTCGACATGAAGAACATGGACGCGATGGTGCTGGCCGTCGTACGGGCCTGGGCGCGGGCCGGCGTGCAGCCGCGGCGGGACATCGTGATCGCCTACACCGCCGACGAGGAGGACAGCGCGATCGACGGCTCGGGCTTCCTCGCCGACCACCACCCCGCGCTCTTCGAAGGCTGTACCGAGGGCATCAGCGAGTCCGGGGCCTTCACCGTGCACGCCGCGCCCGGACAGGCCCTCTACCCGATCGCCGCCGGCGAACGCGGCACCGCCTGGCTGAAGCTCACCGCGACCGGCACCGCCGGACACGGCTCCAAGCCCAACCGGGCCAACGCGGTCAGCCGGCTCGCCGCCGCCGTCGCCCGCATCGGCGAGCACGACTGGCCGGTCCGTCTCACCGACACCGTCACCGCCTGCATCACCGAACTCGCCTCCCTGCAGGGCATGTCGGTGGACCCGCGGGATCCCGGATTCCAGCTGGACCAGATCCTCAACAAGCTGGGCCCGGCCGGCGCCCTCGTCGAGGCGACCGTCCGCAACAGTGCCAACCCGACCATGCTCAGCGCCGGTTACAAGCTCAACGTCGTCCCCGGCACCGCCACCGCCTACGTGGACGGCCGCATGCTGCCCGGCGGCGAGGCCGAGTTCATCGCCACCCTCGACGAGCTCACCGGGCCCGACGTGCACTGGGAGTTCCACCACCGGGAAGTGGCCCTCGAAGCCCCCGTGGACGGGCGGACCTACGGGATCCTGCGCGAGTCCGTCGAGGCCTTCGACCCCGAGGGGCACGTGGTGCCCTTCTGCATGGCGGGCGGCACCGACGCCAAGCAGTTCTCCCGGCTCGGCATCACCGGCTACGGCTACTCCCCGCTCAAGCTGCCGCCCGGCTTCGACTACTGGTCCCTCTTCCACGGAGTGGACGAGCGCGTGCCCGTCGACGCCCTGCACTTCGGGGTCCGCGTCCTCGACCGCGCCCTGCGCGCCCTGTGATGACCTCGCGCGGCGACGGCACCGCCCCCTACGGCAGCTGGCCCTCGCCCATCGGCGCCGCGCTCGCCGCCTCCCTCGACGGGAGGCCGGAGTACGTCGGCGCGATCGGCTCCGAGGTGTGGTGGACGGTGCCCCGGCCCGCCGAAGGCGGCCGCCGGGCCCTGGTCCGCCGGCCCGCGGACGGCGGACCCGAGGTGTGCGCGCTGCCCGCTCCGTGGAACGTGCGCAGCCGGGTCACCGAGTACGGCGGCCAGCCCTGGGCGGGCGCCGAACGACCCCTGGGTGGACCGCTGGTGGTGTTCGTCCACTTCGCCGACCAGCGGCTGTACGCCTACGAGCCGGACGCGCCCGGCGGCCCGGCCCCGCGGGCGCTGACACCCGTCTCGGCGGTGGGAGGCGGGCTGCGCTGGGCCGACCCGGTGCTGCGCGAGGGTGAAGTCTGGTGCGTGCTGGAGGAGTTCACCGGAGCCGCCCCGACCGATGTGCGCCGGGTACTGGCCGCCGTACCGCTGGACGGGTCGGCGGCGGAAGACCGCTCCCGGGTCCGGGAGTTGACCGACGACCGGTACCGGTTCAGCACCGGCCCCAGGCTCTCCCCCGATGGGCGGCAGGCCGCCTGGCTGGTGTGGGACCACCCCCGGATGCCCTGGGACGGCACCGAGCTGCGGCTCGCCGAGGTCACCTCGGACGGCAGGCTCGCGGAGCCCCGTACCGTGCTCGGCGGACCCGAGGAGGCCGTCGCGCAGGTCGAGTGGACCACCGGCGGAGACCTCCTCGCGGTGAGCGACCGGGGCGGCTGGTGGAACCCGTACCGGGTGGACCGGGAGACGGGCGATGCGGTCAACCTGTGCCCCCGGGAAGAGGAGTTCGGCGGGCCGCTGTGGAAGCCGGGCCTGCGCTGGATCGCGGCGCTCCCCGACGGGCTGGTGGCCGTCCTGCACGGCCGGGGCTCCCCGGTGCTCGGCGTGCTCGACCCCGAGAGCGGGGACCTGGTCGACGCGGCCGGGCCGTGGACGGCCTGGCAGCCCACGCTCGCCGTCAGCGGCGGCCGGGTCTACGGGGTGGCGGCCAGCCCGCGCAGCGCGTACGAGGTGGTGGAGCTGGACACGGCCACCGGGCACGCCCGGGTGGTGGGCGGCCGCGGCTCCCCGGGGGCGGACGGGACGGGCGGGGCCGACGGACCGGGACCGGCCGGCGGGTCGCGCGAGGCGGACCGGGCGGACCCCGCGTACTACCCGGAGCCGCAGAGCAGGACCTTCCTCGGCCGGGGCGGCCGGGAGATCCACGCACACGTCTACCCGCCGCACCACCCCGTACTGCGCGCCAGGGCCGACGAGCTGCCCCCGTACGTGGTGTGGGCGCACGGCGGCCCCACCGACCACGTGCCACCCGTACTCGACCTGCACATCGCCTACTTCACCTCCCGCGGCATCGGCGTCGTCGAAGTCAACTACGGCGGCTCCACGGGCTACGGGCGCGCCTACCGGGAACGGCTGCGCGAACAGTGGGGCATCGTCGACGTCGAGGACTGCGCCGCCGTTGCGCGGGCCCTGGCCGCCGAGGGCACCGCCGACCCGGACCGGCTCGCGATCCGCGGCGGCAGCGCGGGCGGCTGGACGGCGGCTGCCTCACTGGCCGCCACAGGGCTGTACGCGTGCGCGGCGATCATCTACCCGGTCCTGGACCTGGCCGGCTTCGCCGCGGAGACCCACGACCTGGAGTCCCGCTACGCCGACGGCCTCGCCGGCCCCCCGCAGACCCTGGCCCTGCTCAGCCGCGAGCGCTCCCCGGTGGCCCGCGCCGACCGGATCACCGCGCCGTTCGTCCTGCTCCAGGGCCTGGACGACCCGGTCTGCCCGCCCGCGCAGGCGGAGCGGCTGCTGACCGCGATGCGCGGGCGGTCGGTACCGCACGCGTACGTCGCCTTCGAGGGCGAGGGGCACGGCTTCCGGCGTGCGGACACGATGGTCCGGGCGCTGGAGGCGGAGCTGTCGCTGTACGCGCAGGTGTTCGGGTTCGAGCGGGCGGACATCCCCCGTCTGGCCCTGTCCGACTGAGCCCCCGCGCCCCCGCGCCGCCGCGAGCGGGCGATGGGGGCCATGAGCTCCCACACGTCCGGGAACCGCGGCAAGGGTCGCGCGTCGATCACCCAGGGCCGCGCTGCGCCGGCATCGCCGCGCTCGCGGTGCTCACCCTGGTGTTCATCTTCGAGAACACCCGTCCCACCAAGGTCCGGCTGCGCCGAAAGCAGCGGGAGCCGCGGCGGGCGCGGGCGGTCAGCCCGCGTGGACCCAGACGCGGAGCGGGCCGATGGCCGTGAAGCCGTGGCGCAGCGCCGTGCCGAGGTCGTCCCCCGACTCGTAGCCGACGAGCGCCAGGCCGGGCCAGAGCGAGGCGGTCAGGGTCAGCGCGCCCGTCCAGGCCTCGTCGTCCGGGGTTCCGTCGGCGCTGAACACGTTGGAGATGCCGACCACGTCGCCGGTGCGGTTGGCGGCCGCCCCGGCGAGGATCCGGCCCCCGGCGTCCCGCCCCGCGAGGAAGGCGATCTCCCCGGCCACTCCGGCCTCCCCGGCCACTCCTGCCTCCCCGGCCACTCCTGCCTCCCCGGTGGTCGCCGTGAGCAGCCCCGGATGGAACAGGCCGGTGCTCTCCTCTCCGTCCCAGGCCGTCTCCCACGCCTCCAGCTCCGCGGGTCCGGAGATCCGGCTCCACTCCAGGGCCGGGGCGGCGTGCGGAACGGAGGCCGGGCGGTGGATCCACTCGGCGCCGAAGAGGACCTCGAAGCCGGCCGGAGCCAGGTCGAGCACGGCGAAGCTGTCCTTGACCGACGCGTGCGGCGCGACGGTGTCGATCCCGGCGAGCAGGGCGGCCGTGTCGGTGTCCCGGGTGAGGGTCACGGCGTCCGGGTAGTAGAGCGGCGTCGGGCGCGGGCTGCTCCAGGCCTGGGCGGTGAAGCCGCCGTCGCGGCAGACAGCTGCGCACCACGCGGCGTTGTTGTACGCGGCCGCGAGGAGGAGTTCTTCGGTGTTCGGGGTGATGATCACCCGGGGATCCTGCCACAAGCCCTAGCCTGGGGCGATGTCGTATCTCCCGTACCTCGCCGAGGGCGGACGGATCGGGCTCCGGCCCTACCGGCCCGCTGACGGCGCCGAGTTCACCGCCCGGGTGCGCGAGAGCCGTGAGCTCCACCACCCGTGGCTGTCGCCGCCCGCGACCGTGGAGGCCTACGAGGCGTACGCCGCCCCGCTGATCGCCGGCGCAGCCGCGGCCACCGCGACGGGCAGGACCGGATTCCTCGTGTGCGAGCGGGATTCGGGCGCGATCGCCGGCTTCGTGAACGTCAACAACATCGTCTACGGCGCCTTCCAGTGCGGCGCGCTCGGGTACGGGGCCTTCGCGCACGCGGCGGGCCGGGGGCTCATGCGGGAGGCGCTCGGCCTCGCCGTCGGCCACGCCTTCGCGGAGGGCGGGCTCGCACTGCACCGGCTGGAGGCCAATATCCAGCCGGAGAACACCGCCTCGATCGCCCTCGTCCGCGGGCTCGGCTTCCGACTGGAGGGGCTGTCGCCCGACTTCCTCCAGGTCGACGGCGCCTGGCGGGACCACGAACGCTGGGCGCTCACGTCCGAAATGCCATGTCCCCGGGCCCCGCATCGCACAGGATGAGTCCATGCGAACCCTCGTGCTCCTCGACGCACCGTCCAACCTCGGGCTCCGCCCCCCGGCCCCGGGCGCCGTTCCCGGGGTGTACAAACTGGCCGGGGCCCTGCGCGAACAGGGCCTGCTGGCCCGCCTCGGCGCACGCGAGGGCGGGGTCGTCGTCCCGCCTCGCTACGACCGGGGCGACTGGAAGGAGGGCGACGGGGTGTTCCATGCGGAGGCCCTCGCCGCGTACACCGTCGCCCTCGCCGACCGGATCGAGGACCACCTGCGCTCCGGGGAGTTCCCCGTCGTCCTCGGCGGCGACTGCTCCATCCAGCTCGGTGCCTCCCTGGCCATGCGGCGCCTCGGGCGGTACGGCATCGCCGCGATCGACGGCTCCGCCGACTTCCGCCACCCCGGCAACGAGGCCGTCAACGGTCCCGTGGGAGCGGCCGGCGGCGAGGAGCTCGC
This sequence comes from Streptomyces sp. NPDC006450, assembly GCF_040612195.1. Lineage (NCBI taxonomy): Bacteria > Bacillati > Actinomycetota > Actinomycetes > Kitasatosporales > Streptomycetaceae > Streptomyces > Streptomyces sp. NPDC006450. Next base: position 48,916 of record NZ_JBEXPT010000029.1, read on the forward strand.
ACTCGCCACCGGGCGCGGCCAGGCGGACCTCGCCGACCTGGAGGGCCTCGGGCCCTACGTGCGCGACGAGGACGTCCGGCTCTTCGGGCTGCGCGACGGGGACCCTGACCTCCCCGAGCTGCGCGCCGCCGGGATCTTCGCCGCCACGGTGGGGGCGATCCGCGACCGCGGCGCCGGGCCGGTGGCCCGTACCGCGCTGACGGGGCTGCAGCCGCCGGCCACCGCGGGGTTCTGGGTCCACCTGGACGCCGACGTACTGGACCCGTCCGTGATGCCGGCCGTCGACAGCCCCGACCCCGGCGGCCTGATTCCCGACGAACTCGCGGAACTGCTCGGCGTGTTGATCAGCTCGCCGCGCTGCGTCGGACTCAACGTCACCATCTACGACCCGGACCTGGACCCGGACCGGCGCGCGGGCGCACTGCTCGCCGACCTGGTGGCGGGGGCCTTCGGCTAGGCCGTCCGGCGGTCGCGATCGGGGTCAGACCCCGATCGCGCCGTCGATGCGCTCGCGCAGCAGGTCCGCGTGGCCGTTGTGGCGCGCGTACTCCTCGATCATGTGGACCAGGACCCAGCGCAGCGGGACCTCGCCCAGCCACCCGTCCTTCCCGGACACCTCCAGGTCGGGCGCCGACTGCGTGAACCGCTCTGCGAAGGCCACCTCCGCCCGCCACGCCTCCCACGCCCGCTCGACCACCGCGGGATCGGACACCGCCCCGTCGAAGTCACCGTCGGGATCGTCCGGCGAGGAGAACAGGGCCGGGGCGTCCTGTGCGGCCAGCACCCGCCGGAACCAGCGGCGCTCCACGTCCGCGAGGTGACGTACCAGCCCGAGCAGCGACAGCGTGGACGGCTCCACCGACCGCTCGGCCAACTCCGCCTCCAGGCCCGCGCACTTGAGCTCCAGCGTCGCGCGCTGCGCCGCCAACATCCCGGCGAGCATGTCCCGTTCGCCGGCGTTCACATGCGCGGTGATCCGGCTCTCCGTCGCCTCCCCGCCGAACAACTGTCCCCGTCTGCTCCGTACGCTCATGGACCTCATTGTCGATCGCCGGCCCACGCCCCGCCAGGCTTTGCGTAATCCTGACCGGTGGTGATCCGCCGAATCCCTGTGCACCGGCCGCCGTGGCGTGTTCCATTTCCCTCATGGCCACCACCGTCCGCCGCTCCGTACTGACCCTTCCCGCAGCCCCGTTGGGTCCCGAGAACCCACTGCCCGCCCTCCGTGAGACCGACGGCGTGCACACGCTGGACGAGCGGTCGCGCGAGGGCCTGCCGCGCGACATGGCACGCCAGATCGGGTACGAGCCGCTGCGCTCGCTGCTGCCCGTCCGGATCCGTGACGGCTACCAACGCAAGCGCACCGAGCGGGACTTCGAGACGATCGTCATCGAGAACGCACACCTGCGCGCCACCGTCCTGCCCGGACTCGGCGGCCGGATCCATTCGCTCGTCCACCTCCCCACCGGACGCGAACTGCTCTACCGCAACCCGGTGTTCCAGCCCGCCAACTTCGCGCTCAACGGCGCCTGGTTCTCCGGCGGCATCGAGTGGAACCTCGGAGCCACCGGCCACACCACCCTCTCCTGCGCCCCGTTGCACGCCGCGCTCGTCCCGGCACCCGACGGGGGAGTCATGGTGCGGCTCTGGGAGTGGGAGCGGCTGCGCGACCTGCCGTTCCAGGTGGACCTGTGGCTGCCCGAGGACTCGGAGTTCCTCTACGTCGGCGTCCGCGTGCGCAATCCGCACGAGCGGCCCGCACCCGTCTACTGGTGGTCCAACATCGCCGTGCCCGAGGAGGACGGCACCCGCGTCCTGGCCCCGGCCGACGAGGCCTGGCACTTCGGGTACGAGCGCTCCCTGCGCCGCATCCCCGTACCCGGCTGGGAGGACACGGACCGCACCTACCCGCTGCGCAGCACGTACCCCGCCGACTTCTTCTACGAGGTCGAAGCCGGGACCCGGCCCTGGATCGCCTCCCTCGACGCCGAGGGGCGGGGACTCGTCCAGACCTCCACGGCCCGGCTGCGCGGCCGCAAGCTCTTCGTCTGGGGCGCCGGTGAGGGCGGTCGGCGCTGGCAGGAATGGCTGACGGAGCCCGGTACGGGCGGGTACGCGGAGATCCAGGCCGGGCTCGCCCGCACCCAGCTGGAACACGTACGCCTGGAAGCGGGCGGGGAGTTCAGCTGGCTGGAGGCCTACGGGGCCCTGTCCGCGGACCCGGCGGCGGTGCACGGGGAGGACTGGGCGGCGGCCCGCGCCGCGGCCGGGACGGCACTGGAGTCCGCGCTGCCCGGGCCGGCCGTGGACGCGGCGTACGAGGCGTGGCGCGGGTGCGCCGACACCGAACCGGGAGAGCGGCTGGCCGCCGGCTCCGGCTGGGGCGCGCTGGAGGTGTTGTGCGGGGGCCACAAACTGCCCGGCACCCCCTTCGCGGAGGACACCCTCGACGAGGACCAGGCACCCTGGCTGGAGCTGTGGCGCACCGGTGTCTTCCCCGCCCCGCGCCGGGTGGCGCCGCCCGGCCCGAGCCTGGTCGCCCCGCACTGGCGGGACATGCTGGAGACCGCCCCGGCGGACCCGCTGACCGAGTACCACCTCGGGGTCGCCCAGTGGCACGCCGGGGACATCGCCCAGGCGGTACGGAGCTGGGAGCGCGGGCTGGCGCTGGCCCCGTCGCGGTGGCCGCTGCTGAGGTGTCTGGCCGTCGCCGACGACCTGGCCGGCGACCCGGCCCGGGCGGCCCGCTGGTACGCCGAGGCCTTCGAGGACCTGACCCAGGAGAGCCGGGGCGGCACGGGCTGGCTGGCCGCCGAATCGGCCCTGGGCCGGGAGGCGTTGGCGTCCCTGCTGGCCGCGGGCCTGCTACCGGAGGCCCGCTCGGTGTGGGACCGGCTGCGCCCCGCCCTGCGCGACGAGGGCCGCTTCCGGCTGTCGGCGGCCCGGCTCCTCGCGGCCGAGGGCCATGTGGGCGCGGCCCGGCGGGTCTTCGAAGAGGGCTTCGAACTGCCCGACCTCCGCGAGGGCGAGGAAACCCTCGCCGAAGTCTGGGCCACCCTCACGGACCGCCCGCTGCCGCCCGCGTACAACTTCCGGATGCGCCCGCCGGGGGAGTAGGCCGGCGGGGGAGCAGGACCGGGGCCTTCGCCTACCGGGTGTAGGTGCGGATGCGGTAGCGCAGGCCGGTCACCGAGGACTGCCAGTCACCGTCCTCGGCGACGGTCCACGCCGGTTCCAGCTCCGGGGCGTGGGTGTCGCCGATCACCTTCGTGTCGACCTCGGTCACCGAGAGCATGACGGCGTGGGCCAGCGCGGCCCGGTAGACCTCGCCGCCGCCGATCACCCAGCAGGCGGTGGCGGGGGCGGCCGGATCGGGCTGCCCGGCCGCGAGCTCCAGGGCCTCGGGGATGGACCCGGCGCGCTCCGCGCCCTCCGCGGCCCATGCGGGGTCACGGGTCACCACGATGTTGCGCCGCCCGGACAGGGGCCGGAAGCGCGCCGGCAGCGAGTCCCAGGTCTTGCGGCCCATCACCACCGGATGGCCGAGCGTCGTGGCCTTGAAGTGGGCCATGTCCTCGGGCAGCCGCCAGGGGATCCCGTTGTCCGCGCCGATCACGCCGTCGGAGCTCTGCGCCCAGATCAGCCCGACGTTCATGCCGCCGGTCAGGTCCCCGCTCAGGTTCACGTTCATACCGCGACCGGGGCCTTGATCGCCGGGTGGTGCTGGTAGCCGGCCAGCTCCACGTCGCCGTAGGCGTAGTCGAAGAGCGAGTCGGCCCGGTGCAGCTTCAGCTCGGGGAACTCGAAGGGCGTGCGCGAGATCTGCTCGGTCACCTGGTCGACGTGGTTGTCGTAGATGTGGCAGTCGCCGCCGGTCCAGATGAAGTCGCCCGGCTCCAGGCCGGTCTGCTGCGCCACCATGTGGGTGAGCAGGGCGTAGCTGGCGATGTTGAACGGCACGCCGAGGAACAGGTCCGCGCTGCGCTGGTACAGCTGACAGGAGAGCTTGCCGTCGGCCACGTAGAACTGGAAGAAGGCGTGGCACGGCGCGAGCGCCATCTTGGACAGCTCGGACACGTTCCACGCGGAGACGATCATCCGGCGGGAGTCCGGGTCACGGCGCAGCGTGTCGAGGACCTCGGTGATCTGGTCGATGTGCAGGCCGTCCGGCGTGGGCCAGGAGCGCCACTGGGCGCCGTAGACCGGGCCGAGGTCGCCGTTCTCGTCGGCCCACTCGTCCCAGATGGTGACGCCGTGCTCCCGCAGCCAGCCGACGTTCGACTCGCCGCGCAGGAACCAGAGCAGCTCGTACACGATCGACTTGAGGTGCACCTTCTTGGTGGTGACCAGGGGAAACCCCTGCGAGAGGTCGTAACGCAGTTGGTGCCCGAAGACACTCCGGGTGCCGGTGCCCGTCCGGTCGGCCTTCGCCGTCCCGGAGGTGAGCACCAGCTTCAACAGGTCTTCGTACTGGGTATCCGCCACGGGCACCGAGTCTACTGGCCTGCCGTCCGAGGTCCGGTCAGCCGGTGGGTCAGCCGGTCACCGCGCCGTCGGTGAGCAGGCCGGCCAGGACCGCCTCGCCGACGGCCACGACCGCCGTCTGGGGGCGGATCATCACGGTGATCTCATCGATCAGGCCCTCGGGTGTGAGGTGCAGCATGTCGATGCCGTGCACCTGCCGGTCGCCCACGGTGGTCCGGAACGGCAGCACGGTCGCCGGTCCCTCGGCTCCCTCCGCCCCGAACGGGACGCCGGCCGACTGGACGCTGCCGTCGAAGTGCCCGACGTAGTGGAAGCCCTCGAACGTGCGCAGGAGGACGCGGAAGAGGGCCAGCACGGCCGGCTTGCCCTCGAACGGCTTCGACTTCACCGGGCTGTTGAGCCGGACGTCGTCGGTGAACAGTGCGTCCAGCGCGGCGAGGTCATGGCCGGCCACGGCGGCGCGGAAGCGGTCGGCCGGACTGGTGTCGGTACTCATGAGGACTCCTCGATAGTCACCGATGTGATTAGTCAGTTTCTTGACTATCATGGCCTGGGCGTCCTGAGGAAGAGGGCGCCGCGAACGGACACGCCCCCCGGAGGAGAGGAAGGGACCGACCGATGGCTCTGCGCCACGCCGTACTGGCCGCGCTGCTCGACGAGGAGCTGAGCGGCTACCAGCTGGCCAAGGCCTTCGGCACGGGCGTGGCCAACTTCTGGCACGCCTCGCCCCAGCAGCTCTACGCCGAGCTGGCCAGGCTGGAGCGGGACGGCTTCATCGCGGGCCGCGAGGTCGTCCAGGACACCCGGCCGAACAAGCGGCTGTTCCAGGTCACCGACGCCGGACTGGCCGAGCTGGAGCGGTTCACCGCCGCCGAGACCAAGCCCTGCGTCATCCGCGACGACCTGCTCGTCAAGGTCCAGGCGGCCGAGTACGTCGACACGGGGGCGCTGCTCGCGCAGCTCGCGGAGCGGACCGCCTTCGCGACGGCCAAGGCGGAGCTGTTCGAGAAACTGCTCCGCTCGATGCGCGGCGAGCGCACGGAGGAGGAGTTCCTGCGCCACGGCGCACGGATCGGCCCCTACCTCACCTGCCTGCGCGGCCTGGAGTTCGAGCGGGCCAACCGCGCCTGGTACGAGCGCACGACGATCATTCTGAACGAGAGGCGGGCATCCCGTGGAGAGCAGTGAGCAGCGACGGCCGACCCGGTACGTGGCGCTCGGCGACAGCCAGAGCGAGGGCGTGGGCGACGGGGACGACCGCACCGGGCTGCGCGGCTGTGCCGACCGGCTCGCCGAGCTGATCGCGGTGCACGAGCCCGACGTGCTCTACGCCAACCTGGCCGTGCGGGGCCGCCTCGCGGCGGGGGTGCGCGAGGGGCAGCTCGGGCCGGCCCTCGCGCTCCGTCCCGACCTGGCCACCGTGGTCGCCGGGGTCAACGACGTGCTGCGGCCCCGCTTCGACGCCGACGAGGTCGCCGGGCACCTGGAGGCGATGTTCGCCGCGCTCACCGCGCAGGGCGCCCGCGTCGCCACGGTCACCTTCCCCGACATCGCGAAGCTCGTCCCGCTCGCCAGGGGGGCGGCCCCGCGCGTCACCGCGCTCAACGAGCGGATACGGCGGGCGGCGGAGCGGCACGGGGTGGCCGTCGCCGACTTCGCCCGCCACGAGGCCTCCACCGACCCGCGGATGTGGAGCGCGGACCGGCTGCACGCCGCGCCGTCCGGCCACGCGATGATCGCCGCCGGTGTCGCGCACGCCCTGGGGCTGCCCGGCAGTGACGATGCCTGGACCCGCCCGCTGCCCGGCCCGCCGCCCGCCGCGCCCGCGGGCCTGCGGGGCGTGGCCGGGGAGCTGCGGTGGGCCGTGGGCTTCGCCGGGCCCTGGATCGGGCGGCGGCTGCGCGGGCGCTCGTCCGGAGACGGCCGTACGGCCAAGCGGCCCGATCTGCTCCCCGTACGCCTGGCGGCCTGAACCGGGCGCCCGGGCTCAGGCGCGGCAGATGATCTCGCCGTTCAGCACCGAGAACCAGGCGTCCGGCTCCGCGCCCCAGGTGTGCCAGGCGTCCGCCGCGGCCGCCAGCTCCGCCTCCGTCGCGTGTCCGCCGCCGGTCGCGATCCCGGCGTAGGCCGAGGCCGTCGTACGGTCCGCCCACAGCGCGGACCACCACGCGGCCTCCTCCGCGGTCGCGTAGCACCACGAGGTCGCCGTGCAGGCCACGTCCGTGAAGCCCGCCGCCCGCGCCCACGCGCGCAGGCGGCGTCCGGCGTCCGGCTCGCCGCCGTTGGCGCGTGCGACCCGCCGGTACAGGTCCAGCCACTCCTCCAGCCCCGGAGTCGCGGGGTACCAGGTCATCGCCGCGTAGTCCGCGTCCCGCGCCGCGACGATCCCGCCCGGCCGGCACACCCGGCGCATCTCGCGCAGCGCCTGCACCGGATCGCCCACGTGCTGCAGCACCTGGTGGGCGTGGACCACGTCGAAGGAATCGTCGGGGAAGTCCAGCGCGTGGACGTCCGCGGTGGCGAACTCGATGCCGGTCAGGCCGCGTTCCTTCGCGTACGCGGCGGCCTGGTCGAGCACGTCCCGCGCCGCGTCCACCGCCGTGACCCGGCCCTGCGGCCCCACCAGCTCCGCCAGGTCCGCCGTGATCGTGCCCGGGCCGCAGCCCACGTCCAGGACGGTCATCCCGGGGCGCAGCTCGCCGATCAGGTACGCGGCGGAGTTCTCGGCCGTGCGCCAGCGGTGCGAGCGCAGCACCGACTCGTGGTGTCCGTGGGTGTAGACGGCGGTCTCGTGCGCGGGCTCCGAGGCAGCTGCCTTGTGGGTGGCTTCCGAGGCGTTCATGGGACCTGGCTCCTTCATCGTCGAAGTGCTGTCGAGGCGTTGGATTCACCGTAAGGGATCAGTTCGTCATCTGAGACAGGTGTTTTGACATGTGGACACCATCCTTGCGCGCCAAGGGGATTGGGTGGGCGGGTGGCAGGTCGTGATGGGGGCGAGGACAGTTGATCCGGGAGAACTCAGGGGAGGGCGAACGGGTGAACGAAGGACGGTGAGATCCATGCCGGACCCGCTGCTCGAGCGGCACGCCGAGGCGCTGCGGCTCTTCGGTCGGTACGTCCACGCGGTCTCGGACGCGCAGTGGGAGGCGCCGACGCCCTGCAGCGAATGGACCGTGCGCGACCTGGTCAACCACGTCACCGCCGAACAGCTGTGGATACCGCCCCTGGTCACCGACGGCCGCACCGTCGAGGACATCGGCAGCACCTTCAACGGCGATGTCCTCGGCACGGATCCGGCCGCCGCCTGGGACGAGGCCTCGGCCGCCGCGCACATCGCCTTCGAGGTCCCCGGAGCGCTGGAGCGCACCGTCCGGCTCTCGTACGGGCCCGCGCTCGGGTCGGCGTACTGCTCGGAACTGATCGCCGACTGCGTCGTCCACGCCTGGGACCTCGCGCGGGGCATCGGAGCCGACGAGCGGCTGCCGGACGGCCTCGTGGAGTTCTCCCTCGAGGAGGTCATGCCCTACGCCGACGGACTGGCCGCGAGCGGCATGTACGCGGCCCCGGTGGAGATTCCCGACGGGGCGGACGCCCAGACCCGGCTGCTCGCGCTGCTGGGGAGGAGCGGCTGAGGCGGCGCGGCCGGTCCTGGTGCCGGTCCCGCTGCCGGCCGGGGCGTCGGCCCGGATGCCCACAACGGGCGATCGCGGACGAATAACCGTATAAAGGCAGGGTCGGGAGCGGGGGACGGCAGGGAGAGGTGGCGCGCGGTGTCGGGGATCCAGCGCACGACGGCCGAGGGCCGGGGCCCGGTCCGTTACGGCCCGCCCGCACCCCAGCCGGGCCTGCCCGTCCTGCCCGAGCTCACGGCCGTCCTCGCGGCGGTGGCCTGGCGTTCGGCCCCCGAGCCGGCCGG
>NZ_JBEXPT010000030.1:0-56938 GCF_040612195.1 Streptomyces sp. NPDC006450
CCGCGCCGCCCGCGCCGTGGGCGTCCCCGACCGTGACCAGCCGGGTACCGCCCAGGACCACGTACCCGGCGTAGTAGACGAGCAGCAGGCCGGTGAGCAGGGGCAGCCCGGCGCCCTGCCCGTGGGTGTGGTCGGAGGACCCCGCCCCCGAGCCGCTGCCCGGGGCCAGCAGCATGTAGACCATGGTCAGCGAGCCCAGCAGGTGGTGCGCGTGGTGCGGGCCGCCGCGCAGCAGCCACAGCGCGTGCAGCGCGGCCCCGCAGAAGACCGCGCCCAGCACGGGCGCCTGCCAGCCGCCGCCCAGCCGGAGCGGCACCGCCATCAGAGCCATGCCGAACCCCATCGCCGCCTCCCCGGCCGCCGGTCCGCCGCCGGCTCTGCTCGCGCGCCGCAGGCAGTACGCGCCGCTCGCCGCGCAGAGCAGGACGAGGAGCCAGGCGGAGACGGAGGTGGAGAGGGACGTGGCGGGACCGTGCACGGCGGAACCTCCCGGTTCGTCGGCTTCACGGGAAGAGATGCCCCCTTCACGCGGCCATCACGCCGGGCGCGGTTAGGCTCTGTGGGATCACCGCAAGCAGCACGTCGCAGACCTCGCGCAGAACGGAGCCCTCGATGCCGAGCGCCGCCCCCCAGGCCCTGACCTACCGCAGCGCCGTGGAGGCGGACATCCCGGCGCTCGTGGAGCTCGTGGAATCGGCGTACCGGGGGGAGTCGAGCCGCGGGGGCTGGACGACCGAGGCCGATTTCCTGGACGGGCAGCGGACCGACGCCGAGGACGTGGCCCGGATCGTCGGGCATCCCGAGGGCATGCTCCTCGTCGTGGAGCGCGACGGCGGGATCGTCTCCTGCTGCCACCTCGAACACCGGGGCGACCACGTCTACTTCGGCATGTTCGCGGTCCGCCCCGGACAGCAGGGCGGGGGCCTGGGCAAGGCGGTCATGGCGGAGGCCGAGCGCCGCGCCCGCGAGCAGTGGGGCGCCAAGGAGATGCGGATGACCGTGATCAACGTACGGGAGGAGCTCATCGCCTTCTACGTGCGCCGTGGTTACGAGCGCACGGGCGAGATGAGCCCCTTCCCCTACGGGGACGAGCGGTTCGGCGTCCCGCTCCGCGACGACCTGGCCTTCGAACTGCTGGTCAAGACGCTGTAGTCGCGGGGGCGGGGCCCGCGGGCCGCCCGTGGGCCGTCCGGCGAACCGCCGCCCGCTGTGCGCGGACCGCCGCCCGCTGTGCGCGGACCACCGTGCGCCTCGTGCGGACCGCCGTGCCCGGTCCTCAGGCGGTGAAGCGGCCCGTGGAGCGGATCTCCGGGAAATCGGTGAGCACGCCGTCGAGTTCGAGGGCCCGCGCCAGCCGCAGCCGCTCCAGCGTGTTGACCGTCCACCCCGTCACGCGCAGTCCGGCCTCGTGCGCCGCCTCCACGGTGTGCAGGGTGAGGTGGCCGATGTTGAGGGCCACCGTTTCCGCGCCCGCCAGGGCGGCCCGGGCGACGACCTCACCGGCGTCGGCCGGGGTCTGGTTCGCGTACAGCACGGTCCGTACGCCCGGCACCAGGCGGGCCGCTTCCACGAGCACGTCGTCGCGGAAGGAGGCCACTTCCACCCGGCCGGTCAGATCGCGGCGCAGCAGCAGCTCCGCGAAGGCCCCGACGGCGGCGAGGTCGGGGACCTGGATCCGGAGCGGGGCGCTGACCGCCTCGACGACCTCGTCCAGGACCGGCACGTGCTCGCCGTCCCCGGCGTCCAGCCCGCGCAGTTCGGCAAGCGTCAGATCGGCCACGGCACCGGAACCGTCCGTGGTCCGGTCCACCTCGGCGTCGTGCAGGACGACGAGGGCGCCGTCCTTGCTGAGCCGCACGTCCAGCGCGATGACGTCCATGCCGGATCGTTCCGCGCGTACGAACGACCGCAAGGTGTTCTCCGGTTCGACACCCATGACCCCGCGGTGCCCGATGGTGAGGAAAGTCAAGGTTCTCATCCTTCCGTCGACGGCGGCTCCCCGCGCGGTCGCGGTGTCCCGACCGGCCGCGCGCGATGTGAGGCGCATGCTAGTGCGCCTCGCGTGCGATGAAACCGCCTTTGCGGGGCCTCCGCAACGCCGTCCGGCCGGTCCCTGACGGGCTCGCCGGGGGCTGGGGAGCCCCCGGCGCGGCCCGCGTGGTCACCCGGGGGTGGGCGCGTCCCCGCCGGCTTGACGTTCCTGCCCGCCGAGGCCCTCCAGATCCGCGAGCAGCGCCCGCGTCAGCTCCAGTTCGGCCAGGTGCTGGCGCTCGCTCCAGCGCAGGGCGAGCACCGGGAAGGCCCAGTCCGGCTCGGCGGCCGCGTGGGCCAGGGCCTCCCGTACGGCGGCCAACTCCTCGGTGGTGCGCTCCAGATGCTCCGTCACCATCCCGCGCAGCCGTTCCGGCTCGGCCAGGTGTCCGAGCCAGACCCGCAGCAGGAGCCCGTGCTTGAGCACCGGCGGGCCCGCCTCGGCGACGTCGGAGGCCCAGCCGGCCAGCGCCTCGCGCCCCGCGGGGGTGATGCCGTAGCGGCGCTTGGCCCGCACCTCCTCGGGCCCCGAGCGGACGGAGGCCGCGTAGCCCAGTTCCTCCAGGCGGCGCAGTTCGGCGTAGATCTGGCTGATGGCTGGGGACCAGTAGAAGAAGCGCAGCGAGGAGTCCGCCCACTTCTTCAGCTCGTAGCCGGTCCGCTCCCCGGGGAAGGAGAGCAGGCCCAGTACCGCCCAGGCGGTCGGCGGAAGCTCTTGCTTCTTCGACGTCTGACTACTAGTCATATTTCGAATAGAAGTGAGACCGGGTACGGGACGCAACCCTGGAGGCATCGTGAAATTCTCCGTGATCTTCGAAGCTCAGCTCGCCGACCCGACCGTGGAACGGGAGCACCAGGTCATCCGGGACTGCGTCGAGCAGGCGGTGCTCGCCGAGCAGATGGGGTTCGACCGGATCTGGGCCGTGGAGCACCACTCCTTGAAGTGGTACGCCCACATGAGTGCTCCCGAGGTCTTCCTGACCTGGGTGGCGGCCCGGACCAACACCATACGCATCGGGCACGGAGTCGTGTGCATGCCCTTCGCCTTCAACCACCCCGTCCGGGTCGCCGAGCGGGCGGCGATGCTCGATCTGCTGTCCGGCGGGCGCGTCGACCTCGGGGCCGGGCGCGGCGGGACCGTGCAGGAGACCTCGCTCTGCGGGGTGGACAAGGACCGCACCACGGCGGAGGTCGAGGAGGCCCTGCGGATCATCGGGAAGGCCTGGCAGGAGGACGAGCTGGAGTACCACGGGGAGCTCATCGACATCGATCCGCACCCGATCCTGCCGCGGCCGAGCCAGCGGCCCCATCCGCCGCTGTTCCTCGCGTGCAGCCGGGCCGAGACCCTGGTGCAGGCGGCGGAGCTGGGCGTCGGGGCGCTGGTGATGGGATTCGCCGGGCCGGAGTCCATCGCGGGGATGCGCTCCGTCTACGACGCCGCGATCGCCGGCCGGGACGGCGGCCGCTTCGTCTCCACGGCCGTCAACGACCACTTCTCGGTGCTCTGCCCGACGATCGTGCTCGACGACCCCGAGGAGGCGCGCCGGATCGGGATCCGGGGGCAGCGGTTCTTCGCGCAGTCCATCGGCCACTGGTACGGCGGGGCGGGGGTGCCGGACGAGGCCGTGGTCGCGGGAGCCGACGAGGGGGCGGAGATGCGCAGGGCGGCCGAGCAGGTCGTGGCCCGGCTGCACGAGCAGGACATCCCGGTGCGGCCCACGGCCACGGCCACCTTCAACGCGGACCACGCCTACGGGAGCGCGGACGAGGCGATCGCGTACGTGGAGCGGCTGCGGGAGGCGGGGGCCGACGAGATCATGTGCCTGATCCAGATGGGGACGGTTCCGCAGGAGGCCTGTCTGGAGACGCTGCGGCAGTGGGGCGAGAAGGTCATCCCGCACTTCGCGAGCCAGCGTGCGTAGGGGCGCCGCCGTGACGGACGTGACGGACGTGACTGCCAGGGCCGCCGGGGCCGCTGGAGCCGCTGCGGCCGCCGGGGTCTGCGGGGTCGCCCGGGGTGACCGGCTCGATCCCGCCGCCCGTCCGTACGCCGACGCGCTGGCCTCCCTCTTCCCCGACCTCGGGGGGCGCGTCACCGACGCCGGCGAAGCCCGCCGGATCCTCGCCGCCGTGCCCGCGACGGCCAGGCCGGCCGTCGTGGGCGCCGTGGAGGACCGGGAGGTCCCCGGGCCGGCCGGGGCGCCGCCGGTCCCCGTACGCGTCTACCACCCCGACCCGGACCGCCGGCCCGGGCCCCGGCCGACCGTGGTGTTCTGCCACGGCGGAGGCTGGGTCCTGGGCGACCTCGACAGCTACGACGCCACCGCGCGGGCGCTCTGCCGGGCCTCCGGCGCCGTCCTGGTGTCCGTGGACTACCGGCGGGCGCCCGAGTCCCGCTTCCCCGCCGCCGTGCACGACGCGTACGCCGCCCTGTGCTGGGCCGCCGCGCACCTCGACGAACTCGGCGGTGACCCGGCCGCCCTGGTCGTGGCCGGCGACAGCGCGGGCGGGAACCTCGCCGCCGCCTCCTCGCTCCTCGCCCGCGAGTGCGGTGGCCCCGCCGTCGCGCTCCAGGTGCTGATCTACCCGTGCCTGGACGCCGCCCGGGACACCGGGTCCTACCGGAGCAACGCGGCGGGCTACTTCCTGACCGCGGCGCACCTGCGCTGGTTCTGGGAGCAGTACCTCGGCCCCGACGGCGACGGCGGTGATCCGCTGGCCTCCCCGCTCGCCGCGGACCCGAGGGGGCTGCCGCCCGCGTACGTGGTGGCCGCCGGCTGCGATCCGCTGCGGGACGAGGGGGAGGCGTACCACCGCGGGCTGCTCGCGAGCGGGGTCCGATCTGTCCTTGACTCCCACCCCGGGATGTTCCACGGGTTCCTCGCGCTGGCCGGAGTGCTCCCCGAGGCACGCCAGGCCTTGGCGCGACTGGGCGAAGCCATCGAATCCACGCATAAGAACGGGAAGACTTCCGGTGAAACCGGGGGTGACGCAGGATAATTTCCCGGATCTCCTCTTGAGTGGAAGAGCCTCCACGTTTACGCTGTGGCGACGTGAGGTTCTCCTGTGGAGGAAGTGACATGACGGAAACTCTTGTGCCGGGTATCGGCGGCGCCGTGATAACCGCCGGTGACCGGGTGGTCGACCACCCGGCATGGCCCGAGCTCAAGGCCGCCGTGGAGGAGATCCGGCCCTGGCAGTCGGCCGACGGCTCCATCGACTTCGAGGTCGAGGGGGCGCACATCCGCGCCGCCGCCCCGGCCGCGGTCGAGCGCGTGATCGCGGGCATCGAGACCCTGTCGCCGCTGCTGCCGCACGATGCCGCGTACCACCGCGCCCTCGTCGCGGACCTGCGCAAGTGGTCCGACGGCGGCTTCGGCGTGCCGGACTTCCTCGACTCCCTGATGGCCTTCGCGCCGGCCGCCGAGCGCGCCGACGGGCTGCAGCACCTCGTGGTCTTCCCGATGTACACGCAGAACGGCAACCCGGACCGCAACCTCGAAGCCGTCGTGCTGAAGATGGTGTGGCCCGAGTGGCTCTCCGAGCTGGAGCGCACCCGGTACGACAACCCGCTCTTCCTCGGCATCACCTTCGAGGACTTCACCCCGGGCTACGACACGCACTCCGCCGTGCTCTTCCCGGAGACCATCGCGGTGCGCGAGGCCCCCGAGCGCTTCACCTGGGGCGGCATCTTCTGCGACCGCGAGGCCGCCCGCTACCGCAAGGTCACCGAGGCCGCCGTGGACATCCTGGGCATCGAGCTGCCCGAGGACATCGCCCGGATGGTCGAGGACCAGGAGCGCTGCGAGAAGGCCTTCGTCCTGTGGGACATGGTCCACGACCGCACGCACAGCCACGGCGACCTGCCGTTCGACCCCTTCATGATCAAGCAGCGGCAGCCGTTCTGGATGTACGGCCTGGAAGAGCTGCGCTGCGACCTCACCGCCTTCAAGGAGGCCGTGAAGCTGGAGTCCGAGGGCAACGAGCACGGCCGTGACGTGCAGTACGCCGTCCTCTTCGACCGGATGTTCCGCTTCCCGGTGTCGGGCGACCGCAACCGGAACTACGACGGCCTCGGCGGCCAGCTCCTCTTCGCGTACCTCCACAAGCACGACGTCGTGCGCTGGACGGACAACACGCTGAAGATCGACTGGATGCGCGCCCCGCAGGTCACCAACCAGCTCTGCGCCGAGATCGAGGACCTGTACCGGGCCGGCATCGACCGCCCGAAGCTCGTCCACTGGTTCAAGGCGTACGACCTGGTCGCCGAGTACCTCGCTCCCCACCCGGGCTCCAAGTGGGCCAAGGGCCCCGACGCCCTGGACCTGACGCAGCCGCCCCGCAAGCTCGTGGACGACGTGCTTCCGGACGAGTTTCCGCTGAGCATGTTCTATGAGGCCCTGGCCAAGAAGCTCAAGGGCGTGATCGCCTCGACCAAGGGCATCACGGCAGGGAACGCCGCGCGGGTCGCCGCGTGAGCACTCGCCCACAGGAGGCTGCACAGATGAACGGCTCCGGTAACGGGAACGGGAAGCTCAATGGGGCGGTAGTGGCGGTGGCGGGGGCCGGCGGACCCGCCGGCCGTGCCACCCTGCTCCGCCTCGCCGAGGCGGGCGCCGTGGTCGTCGCCTCCGACGCCGACCCGGCGCGGCTCGCCGAGGCGGTGGACGCCGCGCGCTACGCCCACGGCGGCGCCACCATCACCGGTGACACCGTGGACCTGCTCGACCTGGAGGCCTCCAAGGCCTGGGCCGAGCAGATCGAGAAGGAGTTCGGCCGCATCGACGGCCTGGTCCACCTCGTCGGCGGCTGGCGCGGAAGCAAGACCTTCACCGACGTCGACCTCGCGGACTGGGACTTCCTGGAGAAGCTCCTCATCCGTACGGTTCAGCACACCTCGCTCGCCTTCCACGACGGGCTGCTGCGCAGCGACCGCGGCCGCTACGTCCTGGTCAGCCAGTCCGGTGCGCACAAGCCGGTCGCCAACAACGCCGCGTACAACGCGGGCAAGGCGGCGGCCGAGGCCTGGACGCTCGCGATGGCGGATTCCTTCCGCAAGGCGGGTGGCGAGGACGGTCCGGGCGCCGCGGCTGCGATCCTGGTGATCAAGGCATTGGTGCACGACGCGATGCGCGCCGAGCGTCCCAGTGCGAAGTTCGCGGGCTTCACCGACGTCAAGGAGCTGGCCGAGGCCATCGCCGGCGTATGGGAGCGGCCCGCCACCGATGTGAACGGACAGCGCCTGTGGCTCACCCCC
The DNA here is from genome assembly GCF_040612195.1 of Streptomyces sp. NPDC006450. Taxonomy (NCBI): domain Bacteria; kingdom Bacillati; phylum Actinomycetota; class Actinomycetes; order Kitasatosporales; family Streptomycetaceae; genus Streptomyces; species Streptomyces sp. NPDC006450. The sequence continues at coordinate 7,289 of NZ_JBEXPT010000030.1, forward strand.
CAACCGTGAAGACCGGAGCCGTGAAGACCGCGATACGCAAGTCCGCCGCGAAGACCGACGCCCGCCGGCACCACGACCCGGCGGTGCGCGGTTTCGCGAGCGACAACTACGCAGGGGTACACCCGGAGATCCTCGCGGCCATCGCGCTGGCCAACGGCGGCCACCAGGTCTCCTACGGCGACGACGAGTACACCGAACACCTGCAGACGGTGTTCCGCGGCCACTTCGGCCCGCACGCCGAGGCCTACCCGGTCTTCAACGGCACCGGCGCCAACGTGACGGCCCTGCAGGCACTCACGGACCGCTGGGGCGCGGTGATCTGCGCCGAGACGGCGCACATCAACGTCGACGAGGGCGGCGCGCCCGAGCGGATGGCGGGCCTCAAGCTGCTCACCGTCCCCACTCCGGACGGCAAGCTCACCCCCGAGCTCATCGACCGGCAGGCCTGGGGCTGGGAGGACGAGCACCGGGCGATGCCGCAGGTCGTCTCGATCACCCAGAACACCGAGCTCGGCACGGTCTACACCGTGGACGAGGTCCGTGCCATCTGCGAGCACGCCCACGCCAAGGGGATGAAGGTCCACCTCGACGGTGCCCGGATAGCCAATGCCGCGGCCTCGCTCGACGTGCCGATGCGCAGCTTCACGAACGCGGTCGGCGTGGACGTGCTGTCCTACGGCGGCACCAAGAACGGCATGATGGCCGGCGAGGCCGTCGTCGTGCTGAACCCGGACTCCGTCCGGCAGATGAAGCACATCCGCAAGATGTCGATGCAGCTCGCCTCCAAAATGCGCTTCGTGTCGGTGCAGCTCGAAGCGCTCCTCGCGAAGGACCTGTGGCTGCGCAACGCCCGCCACGCCAACGCGATGGCGCAGCGGCTGGCGGCCGGTGTGCGCGAGACCGACGGGGTGGAGATCCTCTACCCGGTGCAGGCGAACGCGGTGTTCGCGCGGCTCCCGCACGAGGTCTCGCGTCGGCTGCAGGAGCGCTACCGCTTCTACTTCTGGGACGAGATCGCGGGCGACGTCCGGTGGATGTGCAGCTACGACACCCAGGAGGAGGACGTGGACGGCTTCCTCCAGGCCCTCAAGGAAGAGCTGGCCCGCTAGCCCTTCCGCGAACCCCACGCCAAAAATCTATAGGCATGCAGAGTCATGCATCAGTATGCTCCTGGATCATGGAAATGATCCAGGAGCATACTGACCTCGCCGCCTATCTGGCCGCCGATGATGTGGTAGATCACGGTCATCCGCTGGTCGAAGAGACGGCCGACGCCCTGTGGACCGCCACGGGCGATGAATATTCATACGCCAAGGCGGCCTTCGAGTTCGTCCGCGACACCATCCCGCACTCCGCCGACTCCGGCGACGACCGCGTCTCCTGGCGCGCCTCCGACGTCCTGGCCACGCGCAACGGGATCTGCTACGCGAAGGCCCACGCGCTGACCGCACTGCTGCGGGCCCGGGGCATCCCGGCCGGCCTCTGCTACCAGCTCCTGGGCGACGACGACGGATCGAACCTCGTCCTCCACGGCCTCGTCGCGCTGCGCCTGCCCGGCAGGGACGACTGGTCCCGCGTGGATCCCCGGGGCAACAAGCCGGGTGTGGACGCCCAGTTCACCCTCGATCGCGAACAACTCGCCTTCCCCGTCCGCACGGAGCTCGGCGAGGTCGACCACCCGGAGCTGTACGCGGCTGCGCATCCGGTCACGCTCAAGGCGCTCCAGGAGTCCGCGGACCGGTCGGCGTTGTGGCGGAACCTGCCGACAGGCCTGTAGTCGAGGGGCCTGTGGTCGACGGGCGTGCAGTCGGTGGCCCGGCGGCTGTGGCTGCAGCAGCGGCCGCGTCACGTGCGGGGCCGCGCGTCGCCACCGCGGTGTGCAGCAGGGCCGCGGCCAGTTGCAGGGCGGCGATCGCGAGCACCAGGATCCAGGGCGGCGCATCGGCCGCGAGCCCCACGAGCGCGGCGCCCGTCGACGCGGCCGTCACCTTCAGCCCGGCGCCGAGGGTGAACACCTGGGTCCGTGCCTGCGGGGGCGCGAACTCCGAGCGGATGCGCAAGGTGGCCGTCAGCAGCGGGCCGTCGCACACCCCGGCGGCCGCGAACGCCACCGCCGTGAGGGGGACGGACGGGGTGAACGCCGCCGCCGTCAGCGCCACTCCGGTCGCCGCCATGGCCCAGCGGGCCAGCCGGCCCGGCGGCACGGACGTGATCCGGCCCAGGGTCAGGGAGCCGGTCAGGGCGCCCACGGCGAAGGCGGTCATGAGCACCCCGCCGCCGCCCGGGCTGTCCAGCGCGGTGGCCAGCAGTACCGCGGTCGTGGTGAGCGCCCCGATGCCCACGAAGGCCAGGGTCGTGGCCGAGGTGACGGCCCGCAGTTCCCGGATCCGCCACAGGGCGGCCAGTCCGGCACCCAGCCCGGCCCGCGGTGCGCCGGGGGCGGGTCCCGGGTCCGGGTCCGCGTAGGGGAGGGTTGCCGCAAGAGCCGCCGCCAGGGCGCCGGAAGCCGCGAGCAGGGCCATCGCCGGACCGGCCGATCCGAAGGCCGCGACCAGGCTGACCGCGGCCGGAGCGGTGACCGCGGCGCCGTTGTAGGTCGATGCGTCCCAGCCGTACGCCCGGTCGCGCGCGGGACCGGCCGGAACCAGCCCCGCCACCAGGCTCGACAGCCCGCCCGTCACCATCGGCCCACAGGAGCCGCCGAGCACCGCCACCGCGAGCACCACCGGGGTCGGGGCCCGCCCGAGCAGGAGCGCCAGCGCCGCCACGGCCGTGGTGAATCCGGCCAGGGCTCCCACCTGGAAGACGCGGGGCCGTCGCGATCTGGCCGCGGCGGCGCCCGCGAGCGGAGCCGCGAGCACGTGCGGGGCGAGCCAGGCGGTCAGCACGAACGCGCCGTGGGCGGCGCTCCCGGTGCGCTGGAGGGCGAGCAGCACGACGGCCATGGCCATGCCCTCGGAGGCGAAGCGCGCCGCCAGTGCGGCGGCCAAGTACCGCCCGAGCCCCGGCATTCCGGCCCCCTTTCGCCAGGTGACGTGGCAGAGGGGTGCGAGGTTACGGCATCCGGACGTACCCGTGTATGGCGAAAGGATCGCTGTTTTCGGTCAATAGGAAACCTTCCTGTCTGACATCGTTGTCCGCTTGGCATGCGCATGAGTATCTTCGGCCGCAGGAATCCCCCCACGGACCCTCCGAAGGAAGGCGCTCCCTTGCGTTACGGAGTCCCCGCCGGGCTGCTTGCCGCGGCCCTCGGCCTGGTCGCGGCGCTGACCCCCGCCCCCACCTCCGCCGCCGTCACCCCCCACGCCCCCGCCGTAGCCGTAGCCGCACCCGCGGCCTTCGCCCACCCCGGCGTCCTGAACAGCCGCTCCCAGCTGGACTTCGTACGCACCAAGGTGCGGGCCGGGCAGCAGCCGTGGAAGGCGGCCTTCGACACCATGCTCGCGAGCCGGTACGGCTCGCTGTCGCGGACGCCCAAGCCCCGCGAGGTCGTCGAGTGCGGCTCCTACTCCAACCCCGACATCGGCTGCACCGACGAGCGGGAGGACGCCATAGCCGCGTACACCGACGCGCTCGCCTGGTACATCACCGGCGACGCCCGGTACGCGAAGAAGTCGATCGAGCTGATGGACGCGTGGTCCGCCCGGATCAAGGACCACACCAACAGCAACGCCCCGCTGCAGAGCGGCTGGGCGGGCTCCACCTGGCCGCGCGCCGCAGAGATCGTCAAGCACGCCTACACCGGCGGCTGGCCGAACCAGGGGCGCTTCGCCACGATGCTGCGCGAGGTCTACCTGCCCGAGGTGATCGGCGGGAAGCCGAACAGCAACGGCAACTGGGAACTGATCATGATGGACGCCGCCGTCGGCATCTCCGTCCACCTCGACGACCGCGCGAGCTACGACAAGGCGATGGCGATCTACCTCGGCCGGGTGCCCGCCTACTTCTACCTGGCCTCCGACGGGCCGCAGCCGAAGTACCCGCCGCGCTCCACGATCGACACCAGGAGCGAGCTGATCGGCTACTGGCACGGTCAGAGCACCTTCGCCGACGGTCTGGCCCAGGAGACCTGCCGGGACTTCGGCCACACCGGTATGGGCATCGCAGCGACCATGCACGTGGCCGAGACCTCGCGCATCCAAGGGCGCGACCTGTACCCGGAGTTCAAGGACCGCTTCCGCCACGCGCTGGGCTTCCACGCCAAGTACGAACTCGGTGAGGCCGTGCCCTCATGGCTGTGCGGCGGGAGCCTGACCAAGGGCCTGGGCCCGGCGACCGAGGTCGGGTACAACGCCCTGCACACCCGGCTCGGCGTCACGATGGAGAACACCCGCAGGCTCACCGAGGGCCGCCGTCCGGCGGGAACCGAGAACCACTTCGAGGCGTGGGAGACGCTGACCCACGCCGAGAACCCGGGCTGACGCCCCCCGACGGCAGACCGCGGCCCCGCCCATCAGGCGGGGCCGCGGTCGTGCGGAAGGCTCAGGCCGGCCTCAGCCGGCTTCCTTGACCTGCTCCGGGGTCGGCGCGGTGCCGCCGAGGTGGGCCGGCAGCCACCAGGAGTCCTCGGCGCCCTTGGGCTTGGCCGGGTAGGCGGCCTGGGCGGCGTCCAGCAGCTCCTGCACCCGCTCGCGCAGTCGACGGGTGATGGCCCCGGCGTACTGGTCGGTGGGCGCCTCCAGCGGCTCGCCCACCCGCATCGTCACCGGGATGTGGCTGCGCTTGAGGTCCTTCGGGCGGCCCTTGGTCCACATCCGCTGCGTTCCCCACAGGGCCACCGGGATCAGCGGGACGCCGGCTTCCTGGGCCATGCGCGCCGCACCGGACTTGAAGCTCTTGAGCGTGAAGGACTGGGAGATCGTCGCTTCCGGGAACACACCGATGATCTCGCCGGAGCGCAGCGAGTCGAGCGCGTGCTGGTAGGCCGTCTCGCCCTGGGCGCGGTCCACCGGGATGTGCTTCATCGCGCGCATCAGCGGACCGGAGACCTTGTGCCGGAACACCGATTCCTTGGCCATGAAGCGGACGAGCCGCTTCTGCGGGCGCGCGGTCAGCCCGGCGAAGATGAAGTCGAGGTAGCCGATGTGGTTCGACACCAGAACCGCCCCGCCCTTGCGCGGGATGTTCTCGGTGCCCTTCATGTCGATGCGGACGTCGAGCGCACGGAAGAGGGTGTGCGCCGCACCGATAACCGGGGGGTAGACGAACTCAGCCATCGTGGGGAGACCCCGCTTTCTGCCTGGAGGTGCTCCCGGCCGGAAGTTACGGCAGCGTAGGTACGCGGCCATGGGGATCGTGCCCCATACGGGAGCCGCAGGCCAGCCCAGACGCCCGTGCCAGGGGAGATTCTCGTCACGCCGGGAATGCGGAGGGTCCGCGGGGCGCTCCGATCAGCGTATGACCGTACCGGGATGATGGGCGAGTACCCGTACGGGTCGAACGACGGCGGAGACGGTGAGACGGGAGTGCGGGTGCGCGCAGGCGAGCGGGACGAGGGTGCGGGCGCAGGCCGGCTGGGCATCGCCGAACTGGGCGCCGAGCCGGGGGAGCGGGCCACGCTCGTGCAGTTCTCCAGCGCCTTCTGCCAGCCTTGCCGGGCCACCCGGCGGATCCTGGAGGAGGTCGCTGCCATGGTCACGGGCGTCCGGCACATCGAGATCGACGCCGAGAAGAACCTGGACCTCGTACGGGCCCTCGGCATCGAGAAGACCCCGACGGTACTGGTCCTGGACGCGGCCGGCCTCATCGTGCGGCGGGCCGCCGGAATGCCGCGCAAGGCGGATGTGATCGCCGCACTGGGCGCCGCCGTATGACGCGCGGGCGGCCCCGGTCGGCGCGTGTCACGGCCGGCGCGGGCGACGGGCGCCCGGCGCGTCCGGTGAGCCGGTACGCACGTCCGCACGCAGCGTGACGCGCCCTACATCTGCCCGTTGAGGCTTGACTGTGTACACGAGAGATCGCCAGGCTTGCGATATGCGGTATGAACTCCTGCTTTACGGACGGGGAACCCCTTCATGACGGCTCCGACGGCTCCGTCCCCACGGGCCGGCGCCGGCCTGCCCGGCTCGCCCGCGCTATTGCGCTCGGTGTTCCGCCGGCACGCCGCGGGCGTCGCCGTGATCACCTCCGAGAGCGGCGGCCGGCCGGTGGGTTTCACCGCGACGTCGCTCAATTCCGTATCGGCGGACCCCCCGCTCCTGTCGTTCACCATCGGCACGGGGTCCTCCAGCTGGCCCGGGATACGGGACTCCGAGCACCTCGGTGTCCACATACTCGGCGAGCACCAGGGGGAGCTGGCCGGCCTGTTCGCCCGCAACGGGGCCGACCGCTTCGGGGCGGCCACCGACTGGGCGCCCGGCCCGCACGGGGTTCCCGTCCTGGGCGGCGTCCTGGCCTGGCTGGTGTGCCGGGTCGTGGCGCGGGTCCCGGCCGGCGAGCACCGGGTGATCATCGCGGAGGCGGTCGCCGGGGACCCCGCCGGGGACCCGGTGCGGGATCCGGCAGGGGAGGGCCGCCCGCTGCTGTACCACCAGGGGCGCTTCAACGCGTTGAGGGACTGAATCGTCCCTGCTGGGGCCGGTTCCTCCGGCGTTGGCCAGATCACAGTTCACCGGCCTTGCAACCTGGCGGAACCCGCTGTGTACTGACGAGTAACATTCCTGAACGGGGCGCGGGCCGCCCCGGCGGGAACGGCCCGAGATGGCGCCTATGCTGCCTGAACAAGGCGGTACCAGAAATGTCGATGCGGTAGGAGAGCCGGCGTGAGCCTGAGGATCGTTGTCTGTGTGAAGTACGTGCCCGACGCCACTGGCGACCGGCAGTTCACCGAAGACCTGACCGTCAACCGTGACGACGTCGACGGCCTGCTGTCGGAGCTCGACGAGTACGCCGTCGAGCAGGCGCTGCAGATCGCCGACGAGGCCGACGACGCGGAGATCACCGTCCTGACGGTGGGCCCCGAGGACGCGAAGGACGCGCTGCGCAAGGCGCTGTCGATGGGTGCCGACAAGGCCATCCACGTCGAGGACGACGACCTGCACGGCAGCGACGTCATGGCCACCTCGCTGGTGCTCGCCAAGGCGATCGAGAAGGCCGGTTACGACCTGGTCGTCACGGGCATGGCCTCGACCGACGGCACCATGGGTGTCCTCCCGGCGATCCTGGCCGAGCGCCTGGGCGTCCCGCAGGTCACCCTGCTCTCCGAGGTCAAGGTCGAGGACGGTGTCGTGACCGGCCGTCGCGACGGCGACTCGGCGAGCGAGCTGCTGGAGGCCTCCCTCCCGGCGCTCGTCTCGGTGACGGACCAGTCGGGCGAGGCCCGCTACCCGTCCTTCAAGGGCATCATGGCCGCCAAGAAGAAGCCGGTGGAGTCCTGGGACCTTGAGGAGCTGGAGATCGAGTCCGACGAGGTCGGTCTCGAGGGCTCCTGGACCGCGGTCGACTCCGCGACCCAGCGCCCGGCCCGCACCGCCGGCACGATCGTCAAGGACGAGGGCGAGGGCGGCAAGCAGCTGGCCGAGTTCCTGGCCGGCCAGAAGTTCATCTAGAGCTTCGGCCCCCTCTCGACACCCCCTGACTACTTCGCATTCGCAGGAGCATCCCCATGGCTGAAGTCCTCGTCTACGTCGACCACGTCGACGGCGCCGTTCGCAAGCCCACCCTTGAACTGCTGACCCTGGCCCGCCGCATCGGCGAGCCCGTCGCCGTCGCCCTCGGCGCCGGTGCCGAGGCCACCGCCGCCGTGCTCGCCGAGCACGGTGCCGTCAAGGTCCTCACCGCCGACGCCCCGGAGTTCTCCGACTACCTCGTCGTACCGAAGGTGGACGCGCTCCAGGCCGCGTACGCCGCGGTGTCCCCGGCGGCCGTGCTGCTCCCCTCCTCCGCGGAGAACAAGGAGATCGGCGCCCGCCTGGCCGTCCGCATCGGCTCCGGCATCATCACCGACGCCACCGACCTGGAGGCGGGTGACGAGGGTCCGGTCGCGACGCAGGCCGCGTTCGCCGCGTCCTTCAGCACCAAGTCCCGCGTCTCCAAGGGCACCCCGGTCATCACCGTGAAGCCGAACTCGGCCCCGGTCGAGGCCGCTCCGGCCGCCGGCACCGTCGAGGCGCTCGCCGTCACCTTCGGCGCCCTGGCCACCGGCACCAAGGTCACCTCCCGCACCCCGCGCGAGTCGACCGGCCGCCCCGAGCTGACCGAGGCCGCGATCGTCGTCTCCGGCGGCCGCGGCGTCAACGGCGCCGAGAACTTCCACATCATCGAGGCCCTCGCGGACTCCCTCGGTGCGGCCGTCGGCGCCTCGCGCGCCGCCGTGGACGCCGGCTGGTACCCGCACTCCAACCAGGTCGGCCAGACCGGCAAGTCGGTCTCCCCGCAGCTGTACATCGCCTCCGGCATCTCGGGCGCGATCCAGCACCGGGCCGGCATGCAGACCTCGAAGACCATCGTGGCCATCAACAAGGACGCCGAGGCCCCGATCTTCGACCTCGTCGACTACGGCGTGGTCGGCGACCTCTTCGCGGTCGTCCCGCAGCTGACCGACGAGATCAAGGCGCGCAAGGGCTAGAACCCTGCCGCAGGCGTTGACCTGCGGGTAAGTGGTCTCCGGGGCCGTGTGGTGTTTCTCACCGCACGGCCCCGAGTCGTTTGTCCAGGACGGCGGAGGGACCATTGACTGAGCGGAACCCCGTGACTAAATTCTGTAATGCGGATCTAAGATTCCGTGAAGCGGAAAAGAGGAGAGTGCACGATGGGTCAGCAGGAGAAGGTGGCGACGAGCCTCGCAGGCGCGGTCAGCGAGGGCATCAGCGCTTCCCTCAAGCCGGTGGACGCGGAACTCGCGCGCCACTACCCGGGCGACCCCGGCACCCGCCAGCCCATCCACACGGTCTACGTGCCCGGTGACGTCTTCGCGGCGGACACCATCCGCACCTGGGGCGACCAGGCCCTCGCGGCCCTGGACGAGCACGCCCCGGACGCCGCCACCTTCGCCAAGGTACTGGGCATCTCCGACGACCTGGCCGTCCCGGTCTACGACCGCGTCCGCGCCAAGCTCGCCTCCGAGCCCATCGAGGACCTCCGCGTCGACTTCGAGGACGGCTTCGGCGTCCGCTCCGACGAGGAGGAGGACCAGGCCGCGGCCCGCGCCGCCCGCCTCGTCGCCGAAGCCTTCTCCAACGGCACGAACGCCCCGTACATGGGCATCCGGATGAAGTGCATGGAGTCCAACGTCCGTGACCGCGGCATCCGGACCACCGACATCTTCCTCTCCGGCCTGCTCGCGCACGGCGGCCTGCCCGAGGGGCTGGTCCTGACCCTGCCCAAGGTCACCTACCCCGAGCAGGTCACGGCCTTCGTGCAGCTGCTGGAGGCCTTCGAGACCGCCCGCGGCCTGCGCCCGGGCCGGATCGGCTTCGAGATCCAGATCGAGACCAGCCAGTCCATCCTCGCCTCCGACGGCACCGCGGCGGTCGCCCGCATGATCGAGGCCTCCAAGGGCCGGGCCACCGGCCTGCACTACGGCACCTTCGACTACAGCGCCTGCGTCGGCGTCTCCGCCGCGTACCAGTCGAGCGACCACCCCGCCGCCGACCACGCCAAGGCGATCATGCAGGTCGCGGCCGCCGGCACCGGCGTACGCGTCTCCGACGGCTCGACCAACGTCCTGCCGATCGGCACCACCGAGCACGTCCACGAGGCCTGGAAGCTGCACTACGGCCTCACCCGCCGCGCCCTGGCCCGTGCCTACTACCAGGGCTGGGACATGCACCCGGCGCACCTGCCGACCCGCTACGCGGCCGTCTTCGTCTTCTACCGCGAGGGCCTCGAGACGGCCGCCGCGCGCCTGAAGGCCTACGTCGCCAAGATCGAGGGCGACGTCATGGACGAGCCCGCCACCGCGAAGGCGCTGGCCGGCTACCTGGTCCGCGGCCTGGACTGCGGCGCCGTCGGCGCCGACGAGGTCACCGCCCTGACCGGCCTGACCCGCGCGGAGCTCGACGCCTTCGCCATCCCGCGCCGCTCGGCGACCCTGACGGCCACCGCCTGAGGCGAGTAGCCCTCCGCACGAGGCCCGGCCGGTCTGCCCCCGGCCGGGCCTTTCGGCGTCTCAGGGCCCGGCCACCAGCCAGAGCCGCAGGGTGCCGTCGTCACAGGCGGCCGCCAGCAGACTCCCGTCGGGGGAGAAGGCCGCCGAGGTCGCCCGGGGGCCGCGGCCGCCCAGCGGTGCGGCGGCGAACCGCCCGCTCGCCGCGTCCCACAGCCGCAGCGAGCCGTCGGCGCCCGTGGTGGCCAGCAGACCGCCTCCGGGGGAGAACTCCAGCGCAGTGATGCCCGGCCGGCATCCCGTCAGGAGCGGTCCCAGCGCCTCGCCGGTCCGCGGGTTCCACAGCGAGACGCCCTCCCCGTCCCGGTCGACGACGGCGAGCCGCACGCCGCAGGGCGCGAACGCGGCGGGCGCACGCACCGTGCCCGGCCGCTCGGGGAACGGCCGGCAGGCGAGGGCGCCGGTCGCGGCGTCCCACACGTGCACCCGCTCCCCGACGACGGCCAGCAGTCCGCCGTACGGTGAGAAGCGCACTTCGGCGCCGTGAGCCGGCTCGCCCGGGTCGAACGGGCCGCCCCGCTGGGTGAAGGTCGGGGTGTCGTGCACCGTCACCGTGCCGTCGGTACGGGTGAGGGCGACCAGGTGGCCGCCCGGGGAGTACGCCATGTGCTCGACCATGGACACCCGGACGCGGTCGGCCGGTCCGATCGCCGGAGCCGGTCCGCGGGAGGTCCAGATGTCCGCCAGGCCGCCGTCCGGGGCGAACTCCACCCCCCAGGCGGGTACTCCGGGCGGCACGAACCGCTCGACGTGCTCGCCCGGGACGGCCGGGTCCCACACGAGCAGTCGGCCCGCGTCGCTCACCGCGAGGATCAGCGAGCCGTCCGGTGAGAACCGCAGCCGGTCGAGGGCCTTGCCGTCGACGGGGTGCGACAACGCGGGCAGCGGTACGGCGACCCTCCTGCGCAGGGCGGCCGTCAGCGCCGCGGCGCCGCTGGACGACAGGAGGGACGGGAGCAGCGGATCGGGGCCGGTGCGGTGCAGCAGCACGACCTGGTCGTCGCCCGCCGTGGCGAGCGTCCGTCCGTCCGGGGAGAAGGCCACGGCATTGACCGCGAGGGTGTGGCCGCCCAGGGGCCGCCCTAGCGGCGCGCCCGTCCCCGTGTCCCACAGCCGTACGGTCCGGTCGCCCCCGGCGGTGGCGAGTATCCGCCCGTCGGGGGAGAAGGCCACGGCGTTGACCGCACCCGCGTGTCCGACGAGGCCGGGGCCGCGCGGGCGGCCGGTGGCGGTGTCCCACACCAGGGCCGTCCCGTCGTGGCTGCCGGTGGCCAGGAGCCGCCCGTCCGGGGAGTAGGAGAGCGCCTCCACGTTGTCCGAATGCCCGGTCATGGCCGGTCCGAACGGCTGCCCGGTGGCCGTGTCCCACTGCTGTACGGAGGCGAACGCGTCGACGGCCGCCAGGCGCCGGCCGTCCGCCGAGAGGGCGAGGACCTCCGGAAGTCCGGCGCAGTCCGTGAGGACCGGCCCCACCGGGCTGTCGGCGTCCAGATTCCGTACGTGCGCCTCGTCACCGACGAGGACGACACCGAACAGGCTCCCGTCGGCCGTGAACGCCAGTCCGTCGAGGTCCCGGACCACGCGGGGCCGGGGACGGGGCGAGCGCAGCGAGGTCCACGACACCGGGTCCCACACGTCCACGAGGCCGTCGTCGAGGACCGAGAGGAGCCGGTCGCCGTCGGGGGAGAAGGCGACGTGGAGGGCCGGCGTGGTGCAGTGGCCGCCGGTGCGCGGCCCTTCGGTCCGCACACCTTCCGCCCGGCCCTCGGAGACGTTCCACACCCGGACCGTTCCGTCGTTGCCGGCCGAGGCCACGGTCCGGCCGTCGGGGGAGAAGGCGAGCTGCCAGATGGTGCGGGTGTGTCCGACGAGCCGGTGCACGGTCCGGAACTCGCCCGAGGCCGCCGGGTCGGTCCGCTGTGTCCCGTCTGTCAGCTCTGTCCGCTCCGGTTGCTCTGCCGGGTCCGCGGGGTCCGGCTGGTCGGCCGTGCCCGGTGCCGGTCCCGGTGCGGGGCTTTTCGCCGTGGGCGCCGTGGACGGCGCGTGCGCCGGGGAGGGATCCGGGGAGAGCGGGGGCGCACCGGGGTCCCGGCGGCGGTGTACGGGGTCTGCGAGGGCGGCCAGATCGCGCCAGCGTCGACGCCAGACCTCCAGTTCGGGCGCGCCGTGCGGGGGCACGGGCTGGTCGTGGCCGAAGGCGTCGAACGCGTGGAGGATCCGCACCAGGCCCATGAGCCGGTCCAGGCCAGGCAGCCGACCGCCGCGGAACGCATCGCTCTGGGTGGCCACCGGAAGCCGGATCCCGGTGCGCGACCTGTCCGCGCGGGCGGCGATCTCGCGGTACGAGCGTTTGCCGCGGTCGATCCTCAGTTGGCGCAAGTCCGCCGCGAAGGCGGCGAGTTCATCCTCGAATGCGCGGCTGTTCTCCATCACGGCCCAGGTTAGGGGCGCCCGGCACGCCTTCGCCGGACAATCCCGAACAGCGGGGAGCGCCTCGGGTGCCCGCCGGTGTCCGGCGCCGTTCGACGGCGCCGGGGGTCCGTTCGGCGCCGTGCCGACTTCGTTCGGCCCGTGCGGTGCGAGGGTCCGCCGCGCGCTGCAATCGGTGCATGACCACACCTGAGCCACCTGCATCCCCGAACACCGGGCGCTGCCAACCCGATCCGCCGCTCCTGACCCTGCACGCCGCCGTCGTGCTGATGGTCGCGGCGCTCGCGGGGGTCACCGTCGGCGGGCTGAGTCACCTCGGCGGGGTGCCCGGCGCGTTGTCGGTGCTCGCTGGTCTGGGAGCGGGGGGCGGAGCCGTCCCCGTCATCCACGGTCTCATCCGGTGACCGGCGGGATCTCGCCCGAGCCGCGGGCGATGAGCCGGGTCGGGAGTTCGATGCGTGCCGGGGGGAGGTCGGCGCCCGCCAGGCGCTGGAAGAGGCGGTCGCCGGCCACGCGGCCCAGGGCCGCGGCGTCCTGGGCGATCACCGTGATCCCGGGGTTCAGCAGGTCGGCGAGTTCGAAGTCGTCGAAGCCGACCAGGGCCACCGGGCGGGGGAGGGAGGCGAGGACCCGTACGGCCGTGACCGTCACGCGGTTGTTCCCGGCGAAGAGGGCCGTCACCGGCTCCGGGCCGGACAGCATCGACCGGGCGGCGGCCGAGACGCGCTCCGGGGCCGTCGTGCCGAGGGAGACCCACGAGCCGTCGACCGGCAGACCGGCGTCCGCCATGGCCGCACGATAGCCCCGCAGGCGCTCGGTCGCGGTGTGGATGTGCGGGTGGTCACCGATGAAGCCGATCCGGCGGTGGCCGCCCGCGATCAGGTGGGCCACCCCGTCCCGGGCGCCGCCGAAGTGGTCGGACAGGACGACGTCCGCGTCGATCCGGCCCGCCGGGCGGTCCACGAACACCGTGGCCACCCCTGCCCTGATCTCCGGCTCCAGATAGCGGTGGTCGTTCCCGGCCGGGATCACCACGAGCCCGTCCACCCGGCGGGCGCACAGCGCGAGCGCCAACTCCCGCTCGCGCTCGGGGTCCTCGTCGCTGGAGCCGTTGATGAGCAGGGCGCCGTGGGCCCGGGCCACCTCTTCCACGGCCCGGTTGAGCGGTCCGTAGAAGGGATCGGAGAGATCCTCCAGGACCAGGCCGACGGTGGCGGTGCGCCCCTTGCGCAGGACGCGGGCGCTGTCGTTGCGGCGGAAACCGAGCGCGTCGATGGCCTCCTGGACCCGCTTCCCGGTGTCCGGGGTGACCCCCGGCTCCCCGTTGACCACGCGTGACACCGTCTTGAGGCCCACGCCGGCGCGGGCCGCCACGTCCTTCATGGTCGGCCGGTTGCCGTAGCGGGGCTCGGACGGGCGGCGGCTGTGGGGCACGGTGTCGGACCTCCGGAAGGGCGGGCGCGGTGGTGGTGCGGGCCCGACGCTGCGGACAGGCCCCTGACCTTGAGGATATGCACTCGGCGGAGCACCGGGGTTTCCGTGGCAGGGTGGTGCGGGCAAGCCACTGGGGGCATCGGGAGAGGGGTAGACGTGATTGTCTGGATCAACGGCACCTTCGGCGCCGGGAAGAGCAGCACAGCGCGCGAGCTGACCGGCCTCCTGCCGGAGAGCACCTTGTTCGACCCGGAGTTCATCGGTGACGCGCTGCGCGTGCTGCTGCCGCGCAAACGGCTCGCGGAGGTGTCCGACTACCAGGACCTGCCGAGCTGGCGGCGGCTCGTCGTGGACACGGCGGCGGCGATGCTGGCGGAGCTGGGCGGGGTTCTGGTGGTTCCGATGACGCTCCTGCGGCAGGAGTACCGCGACGAGATCTTCGGCGGGCTGGCGGCGCGCAGGATCGCGGTGCGGCACGTGCTCCTCGCCCCAGAGGAAACGATCCTTCGGGAGCGGATCGCGACCCGGGAAGAGCCCGGGGCGACCGCGGACGTGGACCTGCGGGTGAGGAAGTGGGCCTACGACCACATCCCGGCCTACCAGCACGCGCTGGGCTGGCTCGCGGCCGACGCCCACGTCATCGACAACGGAACCCTGACCGTACGGGAGACCGCCGAGCGGATCGCCGAGGCCGTACGCACCGACACGGCCCGGGTCTGCGACATCGTGCAGACCCCGCCGCCGACGCGCGAGACGGTGGCCGCCGGGGTACTGCTCTTCGACGACGCGGACCGGGTGCTGCTGGTCGACCCGACGTACAAGCCGGGGTGGGAGTTCCCGGGCGGGGTCGTCGAGGCCGGCGAGGCGCCGGCGTGCGCGGGCGTACGGGAGGTCGAGGAGGAACTCGGCCTCGTACTGGAGCGGCTCCCGGAGCTCCTGGTCGTGGACTGGGAGCCGCCGGGGCCTCCGGCGGGCTACGGAGGCCTGCGGCTGCTGTTCGACGGCGGCCGGTTGTCGGCGGCGCAGACCGGGCGGCTGCGGCTGCCCGGCCCGGAGCTGCGGGCCTGGCGGTTCGTGACGGAGGAGGAAGCGGCGGACCTGCTGCCGCAGGTGCGCTACGAGAGGCTCCGCTGCGCCTTGCGTGCCCGTGAACGGGGCCGGGCGGCGTACTTGGAGGCGGGGCGGGCGGTTCCGTAGCGGTGGGCGTGGGGCCGGGGCGGGCCCTGGCCCTCGGTCCGGATCAGCCCGTCGGGTGCGGCGAGGACTGAGCCGCGGGTGCGGCCTCGGCTCCGGCCTCCGACCCGGCCTCCGACCCGGCCTCGGCTCCGGCCTCCGACCCGGCCTCCGGTCCGGCTTCCGCCTTCGCCGCCGTTTCCGCTGCCGCGAGGAGGGTGGCCGCGGTGTCCGACGTCAGGGGGTCGCCGTGGCCGAAGCAGGCCACCGAGGGGGCCAGGGCGGCCAGCCGGACCATCGACTCGACGGCCAGGGCGCGGTCCACGTTGAAGACGCCGAGCATCACGTGGACGACACCGGCGATGCAGTCGCCCGTGAACAGCACGCCGTGAGCGGGGAGATGGATGCCGATGCTGCCCGGGGTGTGGCCCGGAGCGTGGACGACGACCGCCCCGTCGCCGAAGGGGAGTATCTCGCGGTCCTCCAACTCCTGGTCCACCGCGGTCGGTGGGGCCTGCGGAACCGTCAGGGCGTGCTCCCACAGCGGCAGTTCCCAGTCCAGCAGCACCGGCTCCGGAACCGGCTGCTCGCCGCGGATGACCGGGGCGTCCAGCCGGTGCGCCAGCACCGGGGCGCCCCAGCGGGTGGAGAGTTCGCCTGCCGCGCCGAAGTGGTCACCGTGGCAGTGGGTCACGACGATCCGCTCCAGCCGCTCCGGCAGCAGCCCGAGGGAACGTATCGCCCCTTCGATCGCGTCCGCCGAACCGGCGTGGCCCGCGTCGATCAGGGTCAGGTCCGCTCCGTCGCGCCAGAGGTAGGCCTGGCCGATGGGGAAGCGGAGCATGTGCAGGCGGTCGGGGACGACTTCTACGAGATCCATCACTCGAACGTACGTGGGGGAACCACGCTGACGGCGCAGGTTGCGCCGTCAGCGTGGTCCGCTACGGGCGAAGCGTCCGGGAACGGCCTTCGGCACCGTCAGGCGCGCTTGGACTCCGCGTAGTTGACGAGGAAAAGTGCCTCCGTGACCGACAGGCGCTCCAGCTCCTCCGGGGAGACGCTCTCGTTCACCGCGTGGATCTGCGCCTCCGGCTCGCTCAGGCCGATGAGCAGCATCTCCGCGTCCGGGTACAGCTCCGTCAGCGTGTTGCACAGTGGGATCGAGCCGCCCATGCCGCTGATCTGCATCTCCTGGCCCGGGTAGGCGGCCTTCATCGCCTGCGCCATCGAGGCGTACGCGGGGCTGTCCGTGTCCGCCTGGAACGGCTGTCCCTGGCCGACGACTTCGAGCTCCAGACGCGCCTTCCACGGGGTGTGCGCCACCAGGTGCGCCTCCAGCAGCTTGATCGCCTCCGCGGTGTCCACACCCGGCGGCACGCGCAGGCTCACGAGCGCACCCGCGCTCGCGTGCACCGAGGGGGTGGCGCCGACCAGCGGCGGGGAGTCGATGGCCAGCACGGTGACGGCCGGCCGGGACCACAGCCGGTCCGCGATCGTGCCCTCGCCGATCAGCTCGACCCCGTCGAGCACCTTCGCGTCGGAGCGGAAGTCGGCCTCCGGGTACTGGAGCCCCTCCCACACACCGTCCGAGGCCAGCCCGTCCACCGTGGTGGAACCGTCCGGCGCGCGCAGCGAGGCCAGGAGCTGGATCAGGGCGGCCATGGCGTCGGGGGCGGCCCCGCCGAACATGCCGGAGTGCAGATTGCCGCCGAGAGTGTCGATCTTGATCTTCAGCAGGCACATGCCGCGCAGGGTCGCGGTGACCGTCGGCAGGCCCGTACGGAAGTTGCCCGCGTCACCGATCACGACGGCGTCGGCGGCCAGCAGTTCGGGGTGGGCCGTCGCGTACTGCTGGAGACCGCCGGTGCCCTGCTCCTCCGAGCCCTCGGCGATCACCTTCACGTTCACCGGGACGCCGCCGTTGGCCTTCAGGGCGCGCAGTGCGAGCAGGTGCATGATGAACCCGCCCTTGCAGTCGGCGCTGCCGCGGCCGTACCAGCGGCCGTTCCGCTCGGTCAGCTCGAAGGCGGGGGAGACCCAGGCCGCGTCGTCCAGCGGGGGCTGCACGTCGTAGTGCGCGTACAGCAGGACGGTCGGCGCGTCCGCCGGGCCGGGCAGGAACCCGTACACCGACTGGGTGCCGTCGGGGGTGTCGAGCAGCGCGACGTCATGGAAGCCCTCGGCGCGCAGCGCGTCGGCCACCCAGTTCGCGGCGGCCTGGCTCTCGCTCTGGGGGAACTGCGCCCAGTCCGCCACCGACTGGAAAGCCACCAGCTCGGTCAGCTCCTGCTTGGCGCGGGGCATCAGCGAGGCGACGGTCTCGGCGATCGGATGAGACGGCATGGGCACGCTCCTCTTGGGTGCGACGTTGGTGTACGTGTACGGGTTACGTATACGGGTCCCGCATCCGCGGGGTGTGCGTATGCGGGCTACGGCAAAAGGCTCTTCCGATCCTCGCACAACAGGGCAGTCGATCTCGCGCCGTAGGATTTCACCGGCATCGGAGCAACGGCATGAACCGCATGATCAGGAGCAGCAGCACATCGTGAGCAGCGACGAGAGCGACAGCGGCGACGTACGCGACGCGGAGGCAGGACGGGCCGCTCAGGCGGCCGGCGCGCAGACGCCCGGGGAGACCGGCGAGGTGTGGGACGTGGTCGTGGTCGGGGCCGGGCCGGCCGGGTCCTCGGCCGCCCATGCGGCGGCCACCGCGGGACGGCGCGTTCTGCTGTTGGAGAAGGCGGAACTGCCCCGGTACAAGACCTGTGGCGGAGGCATCATCGGGCCTTCGCGCGATGCGCTCCCGCCGGGTTTCGTGCTGCCCTTGAAGGACCGCGTCCACGCGGTCACCTTCTCGCTGGACGGGAAGTTCACCCGGACCAGGCGTTCGAAGCAGATGTTGTTCGGGCTGATCAACCGGCCCGAGTTCGACGCGGCGCTGGTCGCCGAGGCGGAGAAGGCCGGCGCCACGGTCCGTACGGGTACGGCCGTCGCGCGGGTGGAGCAGCACGGGGCGTCCGTGCCCGACCGGCGGACCGTCGCCGTGATCCTCGGCGACGGCGAGACGGTGCTGGCCCGGGCCGTGGTCGGCGCGGACGGCAGTGCGAGCCGGATCGGCGCCCACGTCGGCGTCGAGATGGACCAGGTCGACCTCGGCCTGGAGGCGGAGATCCCCGTCCCGGAGACGGTCGCCGCGGACTGGAAGGGCCGGGTCCTCATCGACTGGGGACCGCTGCCCGGCAGTTACGGCTGGGTCTTCCCCAAGGGCGACACCCTCACCGTCGGGGTCATCTCGGCCAAGGGCGAAGGCGCCGCGACCAAGCGGTACCTGGACGACTTCATCGCCCGGCTGGGCCTGTCGGGCTTCGAGCCGGCACTCTCCTCCGGACACCTGACCCGCTGCCGCAAGCCCGGCTCGCCGCTTTCGCGCGGGCGGGTCCTGGTCGCGGGCGACGCGGCCGGACTGCTGGAGCCGTGGACCCGGGAGGGCATCTCCTTCGCGCTGCGCTCGGGGCGGCTCGCCGGGGAGTGGGCCGTGAAGATCTCCGAGGCCCAGGACGCCGTGGACGCGCGCCGCCAGGCCCTCAACTACGCCTTCGCCGTCAAGGCAGGGCTCGGTGTGGAGATGGGCGTCGGCAAGCGGATGCTGGAGCTCTTCGAGGCCAAGCCGGGCCTGCTGCACGCGGCGATCACCGGCCTCCGGCCGGCCTGGACGGCCTTCGCCCGGATCGCTCGGGGCTCGCTGACGCTGGCCGAGATGGTGCGTACGTACCCGGTCGCGCGCAAGGCACTGCACGTGCTCGACGCGCGGCAGGCGCGGAGCCGGGGCGCGGCCGGGAGCGGGAGCGGGGGCGGATCCGGGACGGAGACGACCGGGAGCGGGGCCGCGGCCGGATCCGGGGAGCAGGACGGAGCTCGGGGCAGCAAGGGCGAGGACAAGGCCTGAGCCCAGGGGCGACCCCAGGGACCGAGCCGAGGCTTGCGCCTGGGCCGGAGTCGCCGCCCCCGGTGGGGGAGCGGTGGCGCCGAGGTGCGGAGTGTGGCGGTCTTGCCGGTGTGCCGGCGAGGCCGCCGCCGCGTTTCGGGGCCTGGGCTGGTGACGGGCGGGCGGCGGGCCCCCGAAAGCCGCCCGGGCGGGCGCGTCAGGAGGCGACCGTGATGCGGAAGACGGGGTGGTCGGGGGCGGCGGCCCGGAGCTCGGACTCGGAGGACTTCGCGGTGACCCCGTCGAAGAACCGGTTGACCTCCCAGCCCCACTTCTTCAGGTACCCGCGCAGCACGACGGCCTGCTCGGCGGGGTCGGTGATCTCCGTGACGGTGAAGGTCTGCACGGAGCGGCCCAGACGGAGCTCGCCGCCGCCCGCGGCGCGCATGTTGCGGACCCACTGGGAGTGGCCGCGGGCGGAGACCAGGTACCGGGTGCCGTCCTGGTGGTACGGGTTCACCGGGATCCGCTGCATCTTGCCGGAGGTGCGGCCGCGCACCGACAGCTCGGCGGTTCCGGCCAGGCTCATGCCGAGGCGGGCGAGCTTGCCGATGAGGGCGTTGAAGCGGATGCCGAGCGGGCCGGCCTGGACGTAGTACGGCTTGGGCGCGTTCATCGTGGCCTCCGAGGCGTTTGGGAGAGCACTGCTCTCGCTTGAGAACAGTGTGCACGGATCGGTGCCCCAAAACAAGAGCAGTGCTCTCGGAGCGGATCGCCGATCTCGTTGTTGGGCAGTGCTCTGCCCGCGTGGCAGACTGATCTCCATGAGCACCGTGCGAGGGGCCAGGGAACGGGCCCGCATCGAAGTCACCGCCGCCATCAAGGACGAGGCGCGCCGCGCGCTCGCCGCGGAGGGCGCCGCCAAGCTCTCGCTGCGCGCCGTCGCCCGCGAGCTGGGCATGGTCTCCTCCGCCCTCTACCGCTACTTCCCCAGCCGCGACGAGCTCCTCACCGCCCTCATCGTCGACGCCTACAACAGCGTCGGCGCCGCCGCCGAGGGCGCCGACGCCCGCTCGCTCGCCGCCGACGGCACCCCCCGCGCCCGCTGGGCCGCGGTCTGCGCGTCCGTCCGCGACTGGGCGCTGGAGCACCCGCACGAGTACGCCCTCATCTACGGCTCGCCCGTCCCCGGCTACACCGCCCCGCTCGACACCATCGGCCCCGCCTCCCGCGTGGGCATCACCCTCATCGGCATCGTCCGTGCCGCCTACGAGGGCCGTGGCATCTCCCTCCCGCCGCTCCCCGCCGAGCTGCGTCCCGAAGCCGCCCGCATGGCCGCGGACTTCGCCGAAGGCCTGCCCCCCGAGGCCGCCGCGGCCCTGGTCGCCGCCTGGGCGCAGCTGGTCGGGCTGATCTCCTTCGAACTGTTCGGCCAGTTCGACCGGGTCGTCCAGGACCGTCCCGCCTTCTTCGCGCACGCCGCCGACCAGCTCGCGCACGGGGTCGGACTGCCGGCCGTCTAGCGTGGTGCGGGGCCGCGCGAGGGGGTCGCCCGGATGACCGCCGTGGGGGCGCGCCGGCGGGTGCGGGGAAGGTTCGCTCGTCAGTTCCTCGTACCGAAGCGGGGGAATCGGCCCTGGCGCGTCCGGCCGCCCGTCTAGTGTTCCTCGGACCGGGCTTCCTCCCGGCTGTCCTCCCCGGCGCCCGGCCATCGCCCCGGCGCCGCCCTGCCGTCGCCCCGAGGAGCAGTCATGACCCGCGCCGCGAAGGCCGTCTACGCCGTCCTGGCCACCCTCTTACTGGCCGCGCCGGCGCCGGCCGTCACCGCGTCGGCGAGCTCGGAGCCGAGCCGGGCCCAGGCCCGTACCCCCGCCCCGGCTCCGACCCCCGAGGTGAGACCGACGCCCCGGGCGGCGGGCGTACGGGGCCTGGAGATAGCCGTCCCGGCCTACGTCTGGGCCGACGACCCGATGCTCGTCGATCTCACCGCCACCAGCCCGGCCACCTCGGTCGTGGTCCTCAACCCGGGCAACGGCGACTCCCCGTTCGACGCCCCCTGGCAGGCCCGCGCCGACGTCCTGCGCACCGGGACCACCGCCACCGGCGAGAAGACCAAGGTGCTCGGCTACGTCCACACCGACCACGGCAACCGCGACATCGCCGAGGTCAGGGCCTCCGTGGACAACTACCTGAAGACTTCAGACGGCCGCCTCCACGTGGACGGCATCTTCTTCGACGTGGTCAGCCGCGACTGCGGCCCGGCCAACGCCGTCCGCGACCACTACGCGGAGCTCCGCCGCTACGTGCAGGACACCATGGACGACATCGCCCCCGGCGCGCCGGACCTGGTCGTCAACAACCCCGGTACGGCCATCGCCGACTGCTTCCTGGAGCCCGGCCGCCGCACCGCCGACGTATTCGTCACCTTCGAGGACTCGTACGCGGCCTACACGGGCGCCGGCTGGCTCGGCGGCAACGTCTTCAACGCACTCACCGGCTACCGCTCCGGCGCCGAACTCGACCCGAGCGGCACCGCGTTCTGGCACCTCGTACACGGGGTGCCCGACGCCTCCGCGATGCGCGCGACGCTCCGTACGGCCTTCGAACGCGGCGCGGGCTACGCCTACGCCACCAGCGCGCAGATGCCGAACCCCTGGGACGCCCAGCCCGGTTGGAAGTACCGCGCCCAGACCTCGTACGCCTCAACCCTGGGCTGAGCCGCACTCCGTCCGCCACTCCGTCCGCCCTTCGGCGTTGATCTCGACGGTACGGCCGTCGGGGTCGACGAACCGGTGGCGCCCCGGGGCGAGCGGCGGACGCGTGACCTCGGCGTCGACGGCGAGCCCCAGCCGCAGGGCGCCCGTGAGACGGTCGTCGCGGGCCGGGTAGAGCTCGAGGACCATGCCGTCCGGGAGCACCGCAGCGTAGTGCTCGGGTCCCCGGCGGTGGCGTTCCGCGGTGAAGGTCAGCCCCAGGTCCGCGGAGAACCGGCGGCATTCCTCCCACCGCGCTGTGTACAGGACCAGGAGCGATACCTGGGCCCCGGGCGCCCGCCCGTCGCCGCCGGATGCGCCGATCTCCGTCGACGGGGCGGGCCGCGCGGCCGGGGAATCCATGCGGGCCAGCTAGGAGCGACCCTCGGTCAGTTCCGGTTCAGAGTGCGGGATATGCCGGCGACGACGGCTGTGGTGAGGAGCCAGCCGATGGTGATCAGCAGGTACGCCAGCCACTGGGTCGCCCCTGTCCAATGCCATGCGCCGCGCTGGCCGAAGTCGCCGATGGGGAAGAGCAAGTCGATGGTGTAGACGAAGGGGTTGAAGGGGGCGCCTTCTCCGGCCTTCGTCTGGATCGGCGAGCGGGCGCTGAACGTCAGGCTGCCGAGCAGCCAGAGCGTCGTCATCCACAAGGCGGACAGCCAGGGCCGGTAGCCGTATCCGACGGCCGCATCGAGCAGGTATCCCCACACCCGTCCGAGCGGGTTGAGGGTGCGGCGGCGGTGGCGTTGCTTCGCCAGCAGCACCCTGCGGGCGTCGTCGTCGTGCCCGGCCTGGCGGTAACAGGCGGCGAGCTGCTCGTACGGCTGCGGGGCATAGCCGGGGTTCCGGCGGATCCACGCCAGGCGGTGGGCCACGTCCTCGTGCAGGAGGGTCCTGTCGGAGCGGAGGGAGTCGTACACGAACCCGTCCAGCCGTACCTCCTTGGGCCAGCTCTGCCTGCGGTCGTGCAGGACGGCCGCCCTGGCACCCTGCAGGTCCACCGCTCCCGCGGGCTCCGCGGCAAGACCGAAGTTGAAGGTTCCCACCTGCATCCCGACGCCGAACAGCGCCGTGGCACTGCCGCCGAGGGTGGCTCCCTCAAGGGTCAGCAGGTCCGATATCTGAGCACCCCGCAGCCGCAGGGTCCCCGTCGCGCTGAAGCCCTCGGACAGGTCCACCACCGTGGCCGTCACGTTGTCCGCGATCAGCGCCATGCCGCCGGGGCTCTCCAGACGCGCACCCCGCATGAACAGGCCGCCGGGCAATTGGGCACCCAGCAGCCGCACCCCGCCCCGCGCGGTGAAGCCCTGCTGGCAGAAGACGCCGCCGCCCATGACCAGGCCCCCCGCGAACACCGCCCACTGCCCGGACGCCGATATCCGCGCCCCGTCCAGAACCAGCTCCCCGGCCACATGGGCGTTGATCAGGGAAAGACGGCCCGTCTCCATCACGGAGCCCTCCAGGTCGAGATGGCCCTCGATGCGTGCCAGTCCGGCGTCCACGCCGGGGACCCAGCTGCTCGTGATCCGGATCGTCCGCGTCGAGGCCGCGTACAGGCTGACCGCATGCTCCAGCCGGCATTCCTTCAGCCAGAGCAGGTGGCCGATCTCCGCACCGGCCAGATCGAGGCGGCCGGTGATCAGTGCCCCGGCGAGACGCAGGGAGGCGACACTGCCCGACGGCTCCGCGGTACCGCCCAGCAGAAGCGCGGCCACGACCTCGGCGCGGACCGTGCGTTCGGGCCCCCAATGCTCCCCTCGCGCGGGATCGTCGTCCCCCGGCGCCCCGGTGCGTAGATCCACCCACCGCCCTTCGCGGAAGGAATCCCACAACGCTCGCTCAGCCGCGGTCAGTTCGTCGTAGTTCAGCACCGCTACAGGCTACGAGGGCTTTCCGGTTGCCGTGTGCGGGCAATTCGGCCTGCGACCAGGCCGCCCCGTGCGGAGCCCGACGAACGTCGGCCGGCCTCTGCAGGGGAAAACCGCTCCTCAGCCGTTCTCGTTCTCCGGGCGGCGGGTGAAGCGCCACAGGACGTGGGTGATCCGGAGCAGGAACACCGTCGCGGCCAGGGCGCCGCCCAGCGTCGCCAGGGTCCCCTCGGCGGTGTGGGAGAGGTCGAAGGCCAGGGCGGGACCGTACAGCGCCGCGAAGGCGAGTGCGGCCGCGAAGCCGCCGCTCACGAAGGCGTACACGATCTCGATGGTGATGGCGTCCCGGTCGGCCTGGCTGCGCTTTCCCATGCACGCAGTCTCTCCGCGCGGACCGCGCCGTCACAAGGGTGCCTCCGGCGCGCCGGCCGGCGCTTCGCGGCCCGGGGGGCGCCCGAGGGTCAGATTCCGGCCGTTTCCACCCAGAGCCGGGCCAGTTCCGTGTCGCCCGTCACGCCCGGGCCGGTGAGCGGCTGCCGGTTCCACAGTGCCGCGTAGAGCCAGGAGGCCTCGCCCGTCAGCGTGCAGTCGGCCTCCTCGCCGCCCGCGTCCCCGAGCACCGTGCGTGCCGGCTCCTGGGAGAGGAGTACGGTCCACACCGCGCCCGTGTCGCAGGCCCGTACCCGCAGCACGCGCGGCTCCGCCGTGCGGACCCGGCTCTGCGGCCGCGCGTGGAAACCGGTCAGCAGCTCGTCCACCCCGTCCTCCGCGAAGCCGGGGTCCACCGGCCCGAAGGGCACGCCCAGGGCGGCTTCCGCGTCCATCCGGTGCACGGTCGTCTCGTGCGCCTGGCGCCGCGCCCAGAAGGCCAGCGGCGACGGCGGCGCGGTCGGCAGGAAGGTCCAGCACTGCGCGTCGGCCGAGGATCCGGTCAGCGTCCGCACCAGCGTCGCGTGGCCCTCGCGGAACCAGGCCAGCAGTTCCGCCCCCACCAGCTCCGGAGCCTGCGGGAAAGGAGCCCGCTCGGTGAGGCCCTGCGCCACGTACCCGGTGGCCCAGCGGTGCACGGAGCCGGTGTGGCGCAGCAGATCGGCGACCCGCCACTGCGGACAGGTGGGCACGAGGGCGTCCGTACCGGCCCGTTCCGCGGCGTCGGCGAGCTGTTCGCCCTCGCGGGCCACGGTCTTCACATAGCTGATGATCTCCATGCCAGGAGTTTCGCAGCCGCCCGCGGGGACGCACAACGACGGATGATGGAGGTCACGGAGCGGGTCGCGGAGAAGGCGGTGCAGGAGGCGGTGGAGGCCATGGAGCACCTGGGCGGCGAGCTCTTCCCGCGCGAGCGGACCGAGATCGTGCCCGGCGCCGTGCACGTGCCCGACTGGCTGGGGCCCGGTCGGCAGCGCGAGTTGCTGGAAGCCTGCCGGGAATGGGCCCGGCCGCCCGCCGGGCTGCGGACGGTGCGCACGCCGGGCGGGGGGACGATGACCGCCCGGCAGGTGTGCCTGGGGCTGCACTGGTACCCGTACGGATACGCGCCCACGGCCGTCGACGGGGACGGCGCGCCGGTCAAGGCGATGCCCGACTGGCTCGCGCGACTGGGACGCGACGCCGTGGCCGCCGCCTACGGGCGGGCCCCGGATCAGGGCGTCGCGTACGACATCGCCTTGGTCAACTTCTACGAGGGCGACTCCCGCATGGGCATGCACCGGGACGCCGAGGAGCGCTCCGAAGCCCCCGTGGTGTCGCTGAGCCTGGGTGATTCCTGCCTCTTCCGCTTCGGCAACACCGCCTCGCGGGGGCGTCCGTATCGGGACGTCGAGCTGCGCAGCGGGGATCTGTTCGTCTTCGGCGGGCCGGTCCGACGGGCCTATCACGGGGTGCCGAAAGTCCTGCCCGGCACCGCTCCGCCGGGCCTCGGGCTGACCGGGCGGCTGAACATCACGCTGCGGGTCGGCGGGCTGGGCTAGCGGGCGGCGTCCTCGACGCTCCGATCATGCGAGGATCGCTGTCATGAACGGCAACGGGGCCCCGCGGTGGGTGGGGGATGTGACCACGGTGTCCGCTGGGACGGACGGGACCGAGGGGGCCGACACGGCCGAGGGATCCGACAGGGCCGGCGCGCCGGTCGCGCCGACGGAGTCCGGGGCTGTGACCTCCAGGGGGTCCGCGTCCGCGACGCAGGCGGCATCCGGGGCGGCGACGTCGGCCGCGTCCGAGTCCGTGCCGGCGGCGTCCGCTGCATCGGCCTCCGCGGCCGCCACCGCGGCCGGCTCCGCGCGGACCAAGCTGGAGCGGGGCCGTGGCGCGCTCGGCCCGGCGCTGGAGCTCGTCCACACCGGCCGGGCTCCGACCCGCGCGGTCCTGACGGCCGAGCTCGGTGTCACCCGCGCCACCGCCGGCGCCGTCGCCGCCGAGCTGGAGGCGCTCGGTCTGATCCGCGTGGACTCCCGCCCCGGCGGGGCCGGCGGAACCCAGGGCCGGCCCTCGCACCGGCTCTCCGTGGACGAGAACGGCCCGGTCGCCCTGGCGGCGCAGGTGCACTCGGACGGGTTCCGGGCCGCCCTGGTCGGCCTCGGCGGCCGGATCGTCGCCACGGCCCCCGGAAGGGTCCCCGTGTCGGCCGACCCCGCTCAGGTCCTGGGCGCGGTCGTCGAAGCAGGGGCCGCGCTGCTCGCGCAGACCGGCCGGCGCTGCATCGGCGCCGGCCTCGCGGTGCCCTCGGCGGTCGCGGAGCCGGAGGGGACGGCGCTCAACCCGCTGCACCTGGCCTGGCCGGCGGGTTCCCCCGTCCGGGCCATCTTCGCCGACTGCGTGAAGGAGGCCGGCATCGACGGCCCGGCGCTGACCGGCAACGACGTGAACCTCGCCGCGCTCGCCGAGCACCGCCACGGCGCCGGCCGCAGCGCGCAGCACCTGCTGTGCGTCGCCACCGGGCACCGCGGGGTCGGCGGGGCGCTGGTCCTGGACGGCCGCCTGCACAGCGGGAGTTCGGGCCTGGCTCTGGAGGTCGGCCACCTCACCGTGAACCCGGAGGGGCGCGCCTGCCACTGCGGCAGCCGCGGCTGCCTCGACGTGGAGGCCGACCCGCTGGCCTTCCTCACCGCCGCCGGGCGCACCCCGGGCCCCGAGGTGTCGCTGCTCCAGCAGGCCCGCGACCTGCTCCGCGAGGAGTCCGCCGACCCGGGGGTACGGGCGGCCACCGAGGAGCTCATCGACCGGCTCGGCCTGGGCCTCGCGGGCCTGGTCAACATCCTGAATCCGGACCGGATCATCCTGGGCGGACTCCACCGCGAGCTGCTCCACGCCGACCCCGAGCGGCTGCGTGCGGTGGTCGCGGACCGCAGCCTGTGGGGACGCAGCGGCGGCGTGCCGATCCTGCCGTGCACGCTCGACCACAACAGCCTGGTCGGCGCCGCCGAGCTGGCGTGGCAGCCGGTGCTGGACGACCCCCTCGGGACGCTGGGCACGGCGGCCTGACCGCCCAGCGCCCCCTCCGGGCGGCCGCGGCGGCCGGGGGCTACCCGGGCCGGGCGCCGATCGAGGCGCTCACCGACAGGCCGGCGGAGACCGGCTCGGCGGCGGGTGCGGCGACGGGCGGGGCCGGCGCGGGGTCCCGTACGGGCTTATCGGTGTGCGGCCCCGGTTTCTCGGCCAGGAGCACCGGGTGGCGTTCCGGTGCGGCGACGCCGGGGGTGGCCGGAGTGGCGCGCAGGGAGAACCACACCACCTTGCCCGTGCAGTCGTCCTGCTGCCGGGCTCCCCACGCCTCGCTGAGCGCCTCCACGAGCGCGAGCCCGCGTCCGGAGGTCTCCAGGGCGTCGACCGGGGACATCTCCGCGAGGCGTGCGGCCCCGCAGGTCTCGGCGGCGGCGGAACCCCGGAGCATCGGCAGGCGGGGGTCGCTGTCGTACACGGAGACCGTCAGCCGGCCGAGGCGCAGCTCGATCTCGACCGTGCAGGTCTTGTGTGGCTGCGCGTGGCGGTGGACGTTGCTGAGCAGCTCCGTCACACCCAGCGCAGCCCGGTCTATGAGCGGGTCGAGCTGCCAGTGGCGCAGTTGCGCGGAAACGATTCGACGGATCTGTCCGATCCGCATGGGCAGGGCCTGCAGTTCGACGACGCAGTGCCTGCGGGAATGACTGATCACGGCTGCGACTCCCCGACATCAGTGTTACGGGTGCTGCACCCTCGGTGACGCCTCCCCAGGGTCACCCACTGTGGGCCCGCTCGCAACCGAAAGCGACCAAAAGCGATCCGCATGGATCCCCAAAGTGACTGTTTGTGCAGGTGAGGGGGGTACATTGCGAAAGCGGGCGGCGAAAGACGCAGAGGCGCCGGGCCCGCCGAGCACTCGCGACATCGGGAAGTACGAAGGAGCACGGCGCATGAGCACCACCGGGACGACCGCCACGACCATCGACGTCGACCACAGCGACGCGGACTACCGCGCCTGGCTGAAAGAGGCCGTCCGCAAGGTGCAGGCGGACGCGAACCGGTCCGCCGACACGCACCTGCTGCGCTTCCCGCTCCCGGAGGCCTGGGGCATCGACCTCTACCTCAAGGACGAGTCCACCCACCCGACGGGGTCCCTCAAGCACCGCCTCGCCCGCTCCCTGTTCCTCTACGCCCTCTGCAACGGCTGGATCCGCCCCGGCCGCCCCGTCATCGAGGCCTCGTCCGGTTCCACCGCCGTATCGGAGGCCTACTTCGCCAAGCTGATCGGCGTCCCCTTCATCGCCGTCATGCCGCGTACGACGAGCCCCGAGAAGTGCCGGCTCATCGAATTCCACGGGGGCGAATGCCACTTCGTCGACGACTCGATGAAGATGTACGAGGAGTCGGCCGAGCTCGCCGCCCGCACCGGCGGTCACTACATGGACCAGTTCACGTACGCGGAGCGGGCGACGGACTGGCGCGGCAACAACAACATCGCCGAATCGATGTACCAGCAGCTGCGGTTGGAGCGCTACCCCGAGCCCACCTGGATCGTGGCCACGGCCGGCACCGGCGGCACCTCCGCCACGATCGCCCGCTACGTGCACTACATGCAGCACGACACCCGCATCTGCGTCCCGGACCCGGAGAACTCCTGCTTCTTCGACGGCTGGACCCGGAACGACCCGCACGCCACCAGCGACTGCGGCTCGCGCATCGAGGGCATCGGCCGGCCCCGGATGGAGCCGAGCTTCGTCCCCGGGGCCATCGACCGGATGATGCGGGTCCCGGACGCCGCGAGCGTCGCGGCGTGCCGCGCACTGGAGCGGGTGATCGGCCGCAAGGCGGGCGGTTCCACCGGTACCGGGGTGTGGAGCGCGCTGAAGATCATCTCGGAGATGGTGGCGGAGGGCCGCACGGGCAGCGTCGTGACCCTGCTCTGCGACGGGGGCGAGCGCTACCTGGACAAGTACTACTCCGACGAGTGGCTGGCGGAGCAGGGGCTCGACATCGCGCCGTACGCGCGGACGCTCGACACCATGCTGGCGACCGGCGTGTGGAGCGAGCCCGTCGGCTGAAACGTTTCCCTGTCCGGGGCCGCGGCCGCTGACTGCGCTGTGCCGGCTTCGGGCGTGGCACGGGCGGAGCGGGACAGGACAGCGGCGCCGGGGATCAATCGAACCGCGGTTATCGGTGAGATGGATCATGGGTCGGGCGCTCTGTCACGGAATGGATCTTCCGCGCAGGGGTTCGAGTGACGGCTCACTGATGTCGTGCCCGGTCGACTACCGTCCGCTGCGTGCACCCGTTCCTGTCGCTGCTGGGGGAGTCGCCTGCGCTGGGGGCGGCCTCCGGCGGCAAGCGAGTGCTTGAGGCGGTGAAGCGGCTGCCCGCGCTGGCGCGGCGGAAGGTGAAGGCCAAGCCGCTGCTGCCGCGAGAAGACGATCAGAAGCTGGTGCCGCCGCCTGGCGCAAGGCGGTGTACTCCAACCCCGGGCTGCCCGAGGGGGCGGTGGACCGGGACGCGTACGTGGTGTGCGGGCTGGAACGGCTGTTCCGGGCGCTGAACCGGCGGGACGTCTTGGCCCGCCGTCGAACCGGTGGGCCGACCCGCGGGCGAGGCTGCTGGACGGCAAGCAGTGGGAGGGCGTCGCCGAGGACGTCCTCGCCGGCCTCAGTCCGGATGAGCCGGTCGAGGAGCACCTGGCTGGGCGGGTGCGCGCTGTGGACGCGGCCGGGCAGCTGATGACCGAGCGGCTGGAGGACGCCGGGCAGGACTCGAAGCTCACGGAAGCCGCCCGCCACGGCGGCCGGGTCGACGGTTCCCGCGCCTTCGCCGGCCACCACGACCGGGCCGGCGTCTTCGACGAGGAACTCAACCCGCTGTACCGGGACAGGTCTGTAGCCGTGGCCTTCCCCGGAAGCAGACAGCTCTCTCCACATCGGCGAGGTAGCGTGTTGCGCACCCCACGCCCGTCACCCGATCAGTTGGCGATCTGAAAACAGCGCAGTGCTACAGGCACTGGTCCTGTCTTTCGGTAACCAAACTTCGGATCAGCAGACGCTCCGTAGGTCGTGTTGCTCGCCAATCCGCTTCTGATCACCGCACACTGGGGTTCTTCAACGCAGCCCGTTGGTCAAGGGGAGCCCAGATGGCGAGCGAGCCCGTTCTCTTGTTTGACGGAGACTGCGGTTTTTGCGGCCGAACGATCGAGGTCGTTCGGCGCACCATCCGCCCGCGTGTGCAATTCGTCCCGTGGCAGTATGCCGACCTCGCCGCCCTGAATGTCACCGAAGACAGAGCCGACCGCGAGGTCCTTTGGATCAGCCCGGGCGGCGGCAAGGTCTACGGGGGAACGCGCGCCCTGTCCGCCATGCTGATGTGCGGACGAAGGCGCGGGTGGTGGCTCGGGCTCGTACTCCGGCTGCCGCCCGTCAACTGGATCGCACGTGGCATCTACCGGGTTGTCGCGAAGAACCGCCATCGCCTGCCGGGCGGCACGGCCTCCTGCTCTCTCCCCGCCCGGATGCGAGGGAACCCGGGTCGTTGAGGCCCTACTTCGGTGAGGGTTGCGTCGGTACTGCAGCGGGTAGCGTCCCGACCGGGATTTCCGCTCCCATGCCACCTGTGCGCCGGATCGTGCGCTGCCACAGCCGTTCCAGGTTCCGGTAGAAGCGGTCCGGTAGGAATGCGGCATCGGCGACCACCATCGCGCCGGAAAAAAGTGGCAGTCCCATGAGCACCGCGATATTCACATGCATGCCCAACAGCAGAACAAGGACCGGGTATTTGAACCTGCCGAACAGGACGAACGGAAAGGCGACCTGCACCAGCACCGTCAGATAGCCGACGACGGCGATCAGCACGTGATGGCCGGCGATCATCTGGGACAGCTCCGGCCAAGGCCGGAACAGGTCGATGTTCAGCACGTAGTGGAGGGCGGTGCCATCGCTCCACTTGGGGCCCTGCACCTTGTACAGGCCCGCGCATCCGTAGAGGAAGCAGACCTGGGCGGCGATGACGAACATGCCGCAGTTGTGCAGCACGGTGGTCAAGATGATGCGGGCGTCACCGAGATGGCGCCGGAGACCGTCGCCCCCCGGGCCCGCAGTCTTGCCCGCCGACGCCTGGAGCCGGGTCCTGCGGGCGTCGAGGGACCAGCGCCGGCCGCACGCGGTGAAGACGAGGTAGACAGTCATGAGGACCATGAGGTTGTCCCCGCCGTCCGCCATGAAGATCGCCCTGGCGTGGAACGACACCACCACGACTGCGAACAGCACGGACACCGCCCTCGTCCGCCAGCCCAGCAGGAACAGCGCGCACGTGACCAGAGCCAGGACGTAGCAGACCTCGAAGTACACCTGGCTGTCGGACAAGGTCAGGACGCTGGCCCACCCGCTCTGGTCGAACATCTGCCTGGCCAGCGTGGGTGTCCACGGTGAACCTGGGCCCCACATCTCGTTGCGGTGTGGGAACTCGCGGAGCAGGAAGACGAGGTAGAGCAGCCCGTACCCGATGCGCAACACCGCCGCCGCGTACAGGGAGACCGGCCGCTCGGTCACGAAGGCGAGGAACGCATGGAGCCGGTCGAGTGCGCGCTGAGGCATGCGTACGGCCGCCCGCTCGGTGATGAGTTCGGACGCCGCTGGCGCCGCGACCGATTCCTGTTCAGTCCGTTGCATGCGGGGCCACCTTCCACCAGGGCAGCTGCCGGATTTCGGCCCGCGTCGGTGCCTCGGCGGCCGGGCGGAGCCCACCCGCTTGGCCGGGCGCGGCGATAGGCCGCGAGACCACCTGCAGCTGGATGGAATCGAAGGTGCCGCCGCGTTGGGCGGCGACGCGATCCGCTGCGATGTTGCGCAGATACTTCTCGATCATCAGAGCCCGATCTGAGTGCGGCCGATTGTCGGCGCCGTGCGTTTTGAGGTACGAATTCCAAGCCTGGCGCAGCATGTTCTGTGCCGTATGGCTCGGAAAGACGTTGTGCCTGACGGCGGAATCGTCCGCAGCAGTCAGATCGATCCAGCCACTCACCTGTACGCTGCCGTCCGGCGCCGTCTGCCTGATCCTCGCCGAGATCTGCCGGTTGACGGACTGCGGATTCGGGGCGAAGAGCCGCCAGTTCTGCTCGAAAACGGGCCGGACCCACGCGTTGACCTGCTGGCTGTACGCATTCGAGATGGCATTCCTAGGCGCCACGTACAGGAACACCAGGAGTACATGGACCAGGGTCACTGCCAGACACAGGGCCACTGCAGCTCCCGTTCCGGCGCTCAGCGGGCGGGGTGGCCCTGAATTCCCACGGGGGCTACCCGTTTCCCCGCCGCTGTCCTTCGGCGCTGCCGGCTCAGCGCCGGTCCGCTGCGGACATTTCACATGTGGCGATTCAGCACCACTCAACACGGCCCCACCCAGCCCTTCCCATCCCGACTGCTCGCACCTGCTGTTCCTGCTTCCCCGGACGGCGCGCGGCGGGATTGATGAAATCCGCCGCACGCCGCCGGTCTTACATTCAGTGCGGACAGTGCGAAACGTGCACCTCGTTCACATCGGGATGGCCCGGCCAGTAGTCGCCGGGCTTCTGCGGCTTGTGGTGGTGGCCGGGCTTACCCGGCTTACCGGGCTTGCCCGGCTTACCCGGCTTACCGGGCTTACCGGGGTAGTCACAGTCGTCGTGTCCGCCCGTGGCGTCACCGGTCGTGGTGGCGTCACCCGTGGTCGTGGTGGTCGCGGCGTCGCCCGTCGCGGCGTCACCGGTCGTGGCGGCGTCACCGGTCGTGGTGGCGTCACCCGTGGTCGTGGTGGTCGCGGCGTCGCCCGTCGCGGCGTCACCGGTCGTGGCGGCGTCACCCGTGGTCGTGGTGGTCGCGGCGTCGCCCGTCGCGGCGTCACCGGTCGTCGCGGCGTCACCGGTCGTGGCGGCGTCACCGGTCGTGGCGGCGTCACCCGTGGTCGTGGTGGTCGCGGCGTCGCCCGTCGCGGCGTCACCGGTCGTCGTCGTGGTCGTCGCGGCATCACCCGTGGTCGTGGTGGTGGTGCTTTCGCACTCCGGCCTGGTGATCAGGTTGTTGTTCAGCGTCACGGCCGCGGTGCGGGCCAGCACACGGCCCTCGACGGTCGCCCCACTGTTGACAGTGATCGCCGTGAGCGCCATGAGGGTGCCCACAAAGGTGGAGCCGGATCCGAGCGTCGCCGATTCGTCGGTCACCCAGAACACGTTGCACGCCTGGGCGCTGTTCTGAAGGACGATGCTGCTCCCGGATGCCGTTGTCAGGCCCGCAGGAACCTTGAACACCCAAACGGCATCGGGGTTGCCCTGGGCATCCAGGGTCCAGACACCGTTGACCAGGAGACCGGACTCGACGGCGTAGGTGCGCGGAGACAGCGTGGGAGTCACGGGCGCCGCGGAAAGGTTGAATTCCGTGGGCTGGCTGAAGGCGTCGTCGTACGCAGTGCCAAGGTCGGCCTTCGCTCCTGCTGCCGCCTCACCGGTGTAGATCGTCCCGTCCACCACCGTCCCGGGCGGGAATCCGGTGACGGCCGAACCCGGGGAGACACCGACGTCCCCGGTGACCACGGAATTACCTTGGTTGGTGACCGTCGAACCGGCCAGTACCGCGAAGCTTTCCGCGGTGCCCAGCTCGACAGCTGTTGCTGCATTTGCTCGTGTAGGCGTCACTACCAAAACGGCAACAGCGATCAGCAGGGTGAGTACCCCCGCGATCCAGGCCGTCATTGTGCGCCGTTGCGGCGCATAGGGAATGTGGTGCAGTGTCATCAAGGAGCCAACTCCTGTGGGGAGGTTGGTGGCGTCCGGCGTTCCTCGTCTAACGGAATCGCCTCTTGTGTGGACGGCACATTACGCAGGCTTCTGACCGCAGAATCGATTTGCTCGGACGATGTCGCCGGAATCAATCAATATGAATCATGGGATGTACGATAAGTTTTGAGCCAATTCCTGTCAGGCAGATCGCAGCCCCTGCCCATCAGCGCAGAGCCTGCAAGTAGGGGGAGTGTCCGGCCACAGGGTGCTGGGAACCCATGATCAATCTCACCGATATCCACAGTTCGATTGATCCCCGACGCCCGACAGGGCGGGGCGGGGACGGGTAGCGATGACGGAGACCACGGGCAGCGGCGGCGGTACCGCGGGCGCACGCGCGACGGGGCCGGGCCGTCGTCCTGCCCCCGGTGCGGCCGGGAGGACCAGGTGCTCGGCGTGTCCGCCGCGTACCTGCGGGCCAAGGCCACGATGCGGGTGGTGCGCGGTGGCGGCGAGGACGACAGCGTCACGACCCGCGAGGAGAACTCGGCACTGTCCAAAGCCCTCGCGGCCCCCGACGAGCCGGACAACGCAACCGCGGGCTGCATCGGGGTGCTGCCCGTCCTCGCCTCTGAACCGTGGCGGCCCTTCACGGCGCGGCCTCGGGGGAACCATGGCGGGCATCGAGTACGACCGGCCGGAGCGGGACGGGCGGGCGCCGGCCGGCTCGCTCCCGTGCGTCCCAGTTGAGGCAGGACCTCGCCGCCGCCGAAGGGCTCTGGAACCGGGTCTGGTAGTGCGGGCGTTGCGCCCGGGTCCACTTCGAGGGGGGAGGGACTGCCCTGACCCTCCAGGAGTTCAGCACGCGGGTGTGGACGGCCGGGGGCTGCGGAGACCTGGCCGAAACGTATCCCGCGGTCCATCTGACCGTTCCCCGTCGGCCGGACGGCTCCTACTGATCCACCGGATCCACCGGATCCGTCTGATTTCCCTGGTCCGCCGTGCGCCGCCGCGCCGCCAGCCGCAGGTCCAGCGCGCGGACCGCCGAGCGGAACGAGTGGCCGAGTCCCGGCCGGGCCGCGGTGAGGGCGAAGCGCACGGGGGTCGGGCCGTCCGCCGCGAAGGTCCACTGGACGTGGGTGCCGGAGCCGGAGGGGGTGAGGCGCCACTCCTCCAGCAGGGCCTGTATGCCGGGGGCGTTGGTCTCGTCGACCCGGTACGCGTAGCGCCGCTCCGGATCCGCGGCCATGATCGTCTCCTGGAACCGGACCCCGCCCGCCAGTTTGACCTCGCGCCCGGCGCCGCCGTGGGTGGGCCGGGCCAGGGTGACGGCCCGGAACCAGCGCGGCCAGCCCTCGACTTCCTCGGCCAGTGCCCGGTACACGTCCTCGGGAGCCGCGGTGGTCCGGCCGGAGAAGACCAGGCGGGTGGGGGCGACCTCGATGAAGTCCAGTCCTACGGGGCGGAGTCGGCGGGCCATGGCGGCACTCCCTCGGTTCGGCGGACGGCCGGTGGCATCCGGCGGGCTGTCACCTTAGCTGTCGGTCCGTCAGTTGTCCGCCACGGGGTAAGCCGAGCCGGCGACAGAGGGGTTGGGCCGATGGGCGGCCGATGGGCGGCCGATGGGCGGCCGATGGGGCGGCCGATGGGCGGCCGATGGGGCGGCCGATGGGCGGCCGATGGGGTGGCTCGGATGGCGTGGCCGACGGGCCGGTGAACCCGTTTCGCGGACCGGGTCCCGCCCGGGACAATGCCGTACATGCTTTTCAGAGCAGCGCACGTCGACGAGCTGTCCCTCCTCCAGGACATCGAGCGGGCCGCCGGGGAATGCTTCCGGACCATCGGCATGCCGGAGATCGCCGACGACGAACCGCTTCCACTGGAGGAACTCCTCGGCTACCACCGGGCCGGGCTGGCCTGGGTCGCGGCCGAGGGCGCCGGGACGGGGACCCCGGTCGGCTATCTCCTCGCCGACCGCGTCGACGGGAACCTCCACGTCGAGCAGGTGTCGGTGCACCCCGACCTCGCCCGCCGCCGCATCGGACGGTCCCTGCTGGAACACCTCGCGGAGCGCGCCCCGGCGGAGGGCGCCGCCGCGCTGACCCTCACGACCTTCACCGACGTACCGTGGAACGCCCCGTACTACGCCCGGTGCGGTTTCCGGACCCTGGACGAGGGCGGCCTCGGCCCTGGCCTGCGGGAGATCCGCGACCGCGAGGCCGTGCACGGGCTCGACCGCTGGCCCCGGGTGTGCATGCGCCGGGACCTGTGAGGGGCTCCGAGAGGCCTGCGGGGCCCGCGGTCAGAGCTCCGGAAGGTCCGCCGGGTAGAGCAGGGTGAGATCGTCCTTGTCCGGCTCCGACAGCTGAGCGACCCGCCCCGCGTGCCGCTCGACCATCGACTCGAAGGTCTGGCGCGCGGTGCGGCCGTTGCCGAAGGCGGGCCCCTTGGGCAGGTCGGTGAAGTACGTCAGCAGTGCGTCGGAGGTCTTCTCCCCGAGCAGGTACTCGTGCTCCTCGGCCTGCTGCTCCACGATCCGCAGCAGCTCATCGGGCCCGTAGTCCCCGAAGGTGATGGTCCGGGAGAAGCGGGAGGCCACTCCCGGGTTCACGGTGAGGAAGCGGTCCATCTCCGCCGTGTACCCGGCGACGATCACCACCACCGCGTCCCGGTGGTCCTCCATCAGCTTCACCAGCGTGTCGATCGCCTCGCGGCCGAAATCGCGGCCCGAGTCCTCGGGCGCCAGCGCGTACGCCTCGTCGATGAACAGCACCCCGCCGCGCGCCCGGTCGAAGGCCTCCTGGGTGCGGATCGCGGTGGACCCGATGTGCTCGCCGACCAGGTCGACCCGCGACACCTCCACGAGGTGGCCGCGCTCCAGCACCCCGAGGGAGGCCAGGATCTCCCCGTACAGCCGGGCCACCGTGGTCTTGCCGGTGCCGGGGGAGCCGGTGAAGACCAGGTGGCGGCGGACCGAGGCGGCCTTGAGCCCCGCCTGTTGGCGGCGCCGGCCCACCTCGATCATGTCGGTGAGCGCGCGGACCTCGCGCTTGACGCTGTCCAGCCCCACGAGCGCGTCGAGGTGCCCCAGCACCTCGACCGAACCGCGGGCCGCGGGCTGCCCGGTCGCGGTGGCGGTGGCGTCCGCCTCGTCGGCCGGCCGCTGGGCCGGCACCCGCTCGGCCGTGCCCGCAGCCACGGGGCCGGGCGCGGCCGACACCGTACGGATCGCCGTACGCTCCCCGGCCGCCGCCATCCCCGCACCCGAGCCGGCGCCCACGCCGGAGGCGGACCGGGCGGCGAGGCGCGGTCCGGACTCGTCGCTCGTGCAGTCCTCGGCGACCGGGCCGTCCTCCGCGAACTCGTAGCCCCCGCGCGCGCAGCGCTCGGTGTGGCAGCGGTGCAGGGAGGTCCGGCAGCCGTCGATGACGTGGAAACCGAAGCCCGCGCTGCCCGTCACCCGGCACGCCGTGAAGGTGCCGCGCCCGCCCGCCGACACGTAGAACCCGGCTTCGGCGGGGGAGCTCACCGTGCACCGCTCCAGCGCGGGATCCGCGCCCTTGGTGACGATCACGCCGGTCTGGACGGAGTCGATGGTGCAGTTGGCGAGCGTGCCGCCGCTGCCGTGGTCGCGGAACCAGGCCCCCGTGGCCGCCTCCCGGATCCGGCAGTCGTCCAGCTGGGCCGTCGCCCCGTCGCTCACCGAGACGGCGGTGTTGCGCACTTGGGAGATGTCGCTGTCCACGACGTCCACCCGCGAACCCCGGTCCAGTACGAACAGGGCGTCCGGTACGTCGTGCACCCGGCAGGAGTCCAGCGAGACCCCGGCTCCGTCGCTGATCCAGACGGCCGGGTAGTCGCCGGTGCTGTCGTGGATCTCGCAGGCGTCGGCGACGACGCGGGTGCCCGGATCCCATACGGACAGGCCGTTGCGGCCGAAGCGGCGGACGGTGGTGCGGCTGAGCGTGAGCACGGAGCGGGAGCGCAGGTCCACCGCGTTCTCCGGGATGTCGTGGATATCGCAGCCGGCGAGCGTGAGGACGGCGTCCGTGTCGAGGGTGACCCCGTCGGCCGAGGTGCGGTGGACCGCGCAATCGGTGAGCACGGCCGTGGCCCGCGCGGCGATCTGCACCCCGGCGCCCTTGATCTCGTAGACCTCGCAGCCCAGTGCCTCCAGGCCCGAGCCGTCGCCGGTCACGGCGATGCCGGCGCCCGTGGCGTGGTGGATCCGGCAGCGCTCCAGCCGGGGGCGGCCGCCGCCGCGCACGGAGACCCCGGTCTGGCCGGCGGCCACGACCTCGCAGTCGGCGAACACCCCGCCGCCGCCGTCCAGGACGGCGATGCCGGTTCCGGCGGAATTCTCCACCGTGCAGCGCCGGACGAGGGGCCGGGCACCGCTCCCGCGGACCTCGATGCCCGCCGCCGAACGGGTGCTCACCCGCAGGTCGGTGAGCTCGGGGGAGCCGTCCTCGACGAGGAGCGCGGGCGCCGTGGGGTCCTGGCCCTCCAGGTGGAGGTCCTGGATGACGGCCGAGGCGCGGACGGTCAGCGCGACGCCGTCGAGCGGAGCGATCCGCACCGAACCCAGCGAGCCCTCGGGACCGCGCAGGGTCACGGCGTGGTTCAGCACCAGATTCTCCCGGTAGGTGCCGGGCGCGATGGACAGGACGTCGCCGTCGCCCGCCACGGCCAGCGCGGCGGTCAGCGTCGGATAATCACCGGAGCGGCGACGCCACCGCGAGGAACCGCCGTGCGTCACCTGGACCGTGCCCTGAGCCATGGTGCTGTCGTGCCCCCACCCTCGTGTTCCGTGTGTCCACTGTTGTGCGTGTCCGCCTCGATCGCCCCGCCGGTACCCCGGTTCCACGGGGTCGACGGGCTCGACGGCCGCGATCGGAGCAGCCGCTCCGGCGCTCCACCGTAGCGCGCGCGGGGCCGGTGAGTTGCCAGGTCAGCTGCCCGCGCCCGCCCGGCCCCAGTCCGGTCCCGCCGCGGCCCACGCGCGGTCCAGCCGGATGTACCGCCGATGCATGAGCCTTCGTACGACCAGGCGGCGAAGCGTCTCCACCAGTGCGGCGATGCCCAGGGCCGCAGCGAGCCCGGCCATGCCCGCGTGGAAACTGGCGGACGAGGGATCGAGGGGCTGTCCGACCAGGCGGCCGTGCGCATCGGTCCATATCCGGAACCGGTCGCCGGGACGCGGCGGTTCCTCCGCGGCCGGCACCGTGCCCTGGTGGCTGCTGCCGTCGGGCGCCGTCCACGACGCGACGATCTGCGTACGCTGCGGCGTCTGGCGCTGAGCCGCCGGATCGGCGGCCGCGCCGAGGAGCGGATCCGGTGTCGGCCGGACCACCACCGCCGGTACGAGATGACGCTCGTCGCGCTGTTCGCGCGCGGCCCGCTGCAAGGTGCCGTCCACCCGCAGGCCGGCCGCCCAGCCGATGGCCGGAGCCACCAACAGGACGCACAGCAGCGTCGCGAAGGCCACCCAGGCCTCGAATAGATCCGTCTGGCGGCGCAGCGGATTGCGCCGCCACCGCCACACTCCCATTGCTGTCCGCACGCTCCGGCTCCCCCTACTTCTGCCAGTCTGCGCCTGCCTGCCGTCCCAGCCTCCCGCACGCCCCGGCCACGCGCATTCCGGGACGTGCGAGACGTGTGTCACCCGGTCCGGTGCTCACGTCCCGCATGCTCCAACGGGCAGGCAGTGGTGGTTGGTTCCAGGGTGACGCCAGAGCCCCTCGAAGGTGTCAATCCGGGTGGTCCCCACCGGCCCTCCGCCCCGCCTCCCGCGGAGCCGCCCCGTCCCCCGGCACCGGCCCCGTCACCGTCCCCGCGGAGGCGCTCACGCCAGGACGCGCACCTCGTCGCCGACCCGCACCGTGCCCAGCCGCACCGGAACCAGCAGCCGCCCGAAGGCCAGGGACTTCCCGATCCGCCGGTGCCTGGCCAGGGTCTGGAGCGGTTCCTTGCCCCGCAGCGCCGTCGTCTGGTCGGTGGTCGTCACGACACAGCGTCCGCACTCGCGCGCCCCGCGGAACACGGCGTCGCCGATCGCGACGCGCTCCCAGCGGTCCTCGGCCCACTCCTCGGCTCCGGACACCACCACGTTCGGGCGGAACCGGTTCATCGGGAGGGGCCCCTCGTCCGGGTGGTCGCCCCGTGCGATCAGCGCGTTGAGCGCGTCCAGGGAGGCGAGGGTGGCGATCAGCAGCGGATAGCCGTCGGCAAGGCTCACGGTCTCGCCGGGCAGCGCGTACTGGGGATCCACCGGCCGCCGTACGGCCGGGTCGTCCAGGTGCACCAGGCGTGCCGGTACGCCCAGGTACGCGGTGAACCAGTCGGCGGCTTCCTGCGCCGCCGTCACGGTCCCGATCTTCTTGCCGAAGAGCATCACCGGCTCCGGCGGACCCTGCCCCGGGACCTCCACCGTCAGGTCCGCCATGCCCGGCGCCGAGACCTCGAACCCGCCGCCCCCCAGCGGACGGGCCCGCGCCAAGGCCAGCCTCGGCTGCTGGCGTTGGGTGATGACCGTGCCCTCCCCGTCCACCACCGCCCATCGGCGATCACCGGACAGGCCCCAGGGCTCCACGGCCACCTCGTCGGGTGCCGTCCCCGCCACCGATTTGACGGGATGGACGTGGAGCGACCGGACACGCAGTTTCACCATGGGGAAATTCTGCCAGCCGCCCTCACGGACTCCACGGCGACCTCGTCGGAAGGAGCCGGCCGGACGCGCCGGTCAGTACCCGCGCCCCTGCGGCTGGTACGGACGTCCGTACGGGTCCTCGAACGAGGCGGCCGGCACGGGCGCGGGCTGCGCCGGCATCGGACGCGGCGCGGCCGGGCGCATCGCCTCGTACCCGGTGCTCATGGCGACCGGACGGGGCTGTTGCGGCTGGGGCTGCGGAACGTAACCCGTGCGGGCCGCGAACGGCTGCGGCTGCTGAGGCACGTACGGCACCGGCGCCTGCTGGAGCGGCATCGGCATCGACATGGGCTGCGGCATCTGCTGCATGTGCGGCATCTGCTGGGGCGCGGCCTGCTGCTGGTACGGGTATCCGTACGCCGGGGCCTGCTGCTGTTGCGGGCGGGCGGGCGGCAGCGCTGCCGGCAGTGCGGGGAGCGCTGAGGCGAGTGCCGGGAGGTACCCACCGCTCGAGTAGCCGGCACTCGGCGAGTCGTAGGCGGCGGGGACGCGGATCGGGGCGATCTGCGGGGTACCCCGTTCGGCGACGAGCGAGTCGTAGATAGGGGTGTCCGGGAAGGAGGGCGCGGAGTAGTAACCGCCGCCATAAGTGGAGCGGGGGGAGGTCATGGACCTAAGTTAAGCCCACGACTTCACCGGGTCCATAGCGAGGTTCCGTCAACACCGCCCTGACCTGCATATTCGCAGGTCAGGGCCACAGGTTTCACTTCACGTTCACGTGCACGATTTCGTCACTTCCGCCCCGTCTTGCTCCTACTCGTACTCACCGGTTGGGTGTTGCACGGATCGTGCGCCGGGCCGCCGCTGACGAAGCGTCACAACCCACTGACCTCGGACGACGTGAAGTTGAAGGGTGGAGTCCGGTTTCAGGCGTCGCTGGGGCGGGCATAGGTACGGCCCTTCCATGCCGCTCCGCGTCCTCGGTAGTGCTGCACGGCCGAGTCGACGGTCATCAGGAGGTACAGCAGCGCCGTGAGCGGGAGGAGCGGTGCGAGGACCGCCGGCTGGCGGTAGTAGCGCAGCATCGGCAGGTAGGTGCCGGCCATCAGCAGCCAGGCAAGGCCTCCGGCCCAGGCGACGGCGGGCCGGCCGGCGGCGAGGCCGGCGAGGAGCGCGGCCGGCGGCACGAGGTAGACCAGGACCAGCCCGGCCACCGTCCCGGCCAGGAGGGCGGGGTGGTGGCGCAGTTGCGCGTAGGCGCTGCGCGAGACCATCCGCCACAGGTCCGCGAGGCAGGTGTACGGGCGCACGCTGTCCACCCGCTCCGCGAGCCCGAGCCAGATCCGCCCGCCGGTTCGCTGGACCGCCCGGGCGAGCGAGACGTCGTCGATGACGGCCTGCCGGATCGACTCCGGGACCCCGGCCCGCACGGCCGCCCCGGTGCGCAGCAGGACGCACCCGCCGGCGGCGGCCGCGGTGCGGGCGGCGGGGCGGTTGATCCAGCGGAACGGGTAGAGCTGGGCGAAGAAGTACACGAAGGCGGGGACGATCAGCCGCTCCCAGAAGCTGACGACGCGCAGCCGGGCCATCAGGGAGACCAGATCGAGATCGGCCGCCGTCGCGGCGCAGACCAGCTCGCGCAGGCTGTCGGGTGCGTGGGCGATGTCGGCGTCGGTGAGGAGGAGGAAGTCGGGGCCGGGGGCCGGGCCGGAACCCGGGGCGGAGTCGGGGCCGGGGCGGGCCCCGGAGCGGGCGTGTGCGATGCCGTGCCGCAGGGCCCAGAGCTTCCCGGTCCAGCCGGCACCGGGCTCGCCGGGGGAGAGAACGGTGAGGGGCAGTCCGGGCTGCGCGTCGGCGAGGCGCCGGGCGAGGGCGGCGGTGCCGTCCGTACTGCCGTCGTCGACCAGGATGACCTCGGCCTCGCCGGGGTAGTCCTGCGCGAGCAGCGAAGGCAGGCTGAGCGGCAGCACCTCGGCCTCGTCCCTGGCCGGGACCACGATCGCGACGGACGGCCAGCGGGCCGGGGCCTGCCGGGGCGGGAGGCGCGTATCGGTC
This sequence comes from Streptomyces sp. NPDC006450, assembly GCF_040612195.1. Taxonomy (NCBI): domain Bacteria; kingdom Bacillati; phylum Actinomycetota; class Actinomycetes; order Kitasatosporales; family Streptomycetaceae; genus Streptomyces; species Streptomyces sp. NPDC006450. The sequence goes on from NZ_JBEXPT010000030.1 coordinate 49,885, forward strand.
CGCCAGAACATGCCTTGCCCGAGGGTGAGCCAGAGCCAGACGACGAGCGAGGCGCACGCGGCGACGAGGAGGTAACCCATGCCGGCAGTCTGCCGCGAGCGGCACCGCGGGGGCCGCGGGACACCGGGGTATTCGGCGGCGCGGGTCCGGCCGGGTGCGTGCTTCTGCCGACGGCCGGGGAGTGGTGGGCGCCGAGGCCACGTGGTGCCTCGGCGCCGCGGGGCGGGGGCGAGACCGGGCCCGGGGGACGCTTCACCGCGGGTGCGGGTGCGGGTGCGGGTGCGAGTGCTGGGTCGGTGGGTCGGTGGGTGGGAGCCGCTTCGCGGCCGTGGGAGGGGTGGCGTGGCACAGGGAGTGGCGTGCCCGTTGCCCCGGGTCGGGTGGGGGGATCGATTAAGGTGACCAAGTGAAGATCGCCCTCATGGACTCCGGTATCGGCCTCATCGCCGCGGCCGCCGCGATGCGCCGGCTGCGGCCGGACGCTGAGCTGGTGCTGTCCTGCGACCCCGACGGGATGCCCTGGGGTCCGAGGACCCCGCAGGACCTCACCGGCCGGGCCCTCGCCGTCGCGCGGGCCGCCGCCGCGCACCGGCCGGACGCGCTGATCGTCGCCTGCAACACCGCTTCCGTCCACGCACTGCCCGCGCTGCGCGCCGCACTGGAGCCCGGGATCCCGGTCATCGGGACCGTGCCGGCGATCAAGCCCGCCGCGGCCGCCGGAGGACGCGTGGCCATCTGGGCCACCCCCGCCACCACCGGCAGCCCCTACCAGCGCGGCCTGATCCGCGACTTCGCCGACGGGGCGCGCGTCACCGAGGTGCCCTGCCCGGGGCTGGCCGACGCCGTCGAGGCCGGCGACGAGGCCGCGGTCGTACGGGCCGTCGCCGCGGCCGCCGCGCTGACCCCGGCCGACGTCACCGACGTGGTGCTCGGCTGCACGCACTACGAGCTGGTCGAATCCCCCATCCGCGCCGCGCTCGACCGGCGCACCGGCGGCGGCGCGTTCGTCTTCCACGGCTCCGCCGAGCCCGTCGCCGTCCAGGCCCTGCGCCGCCTCGGCGCCCGCCCGGAGCCCGGCCTGCCGCACACCGGCAGCCTGACCGTCCTGCTCAGCGGCCGCCCCGGCACGCTGCCGGAGCCCGCCCTCGGATACGCCGAGGGGCGTCTGCTGGCGGGTCGGAGTGATCACCGCCGCGAAGCCCTGTCGGGATGACGCCCTGACGTTCCGGGACGCGGTGCCGCCGGGCGGTACGGCGGTCAGCCGAAGGCCCGGCGGTAGGCGTGGGGGCTCACCCCGGTGGGTGCGCTCGGAGCGGTCGCGGAAAGCGGTGCGCGCACCGAAGCCGAACTGGGCGCCTATGCGTTCGACGGAATGCTGCGTGGTCTCCAGGAGGCGCTGGGCCCGGCGGATGCGGGCGGGGGGTCCTGGACGATGAACTGCGCCTGTCCGCCCTGCCGTTCGACCGTCCTGATGGTCATCCGCCCGGGCACCGCCACGGGAGCCTGACGGTTCCGCACCGCCGCCCGGCGGGCTCACGCCTCCCGGGCGGCGGCCCCGGCCGTCGCGAGGCGCCGGGCGAGTTCCCTTAGCCCGGCGGCGTCCAGCACGCGATCCCCGTAGCCCGGCACGGGTACGTGCAACAGGGCCGTCCAGGACTCCGGGACCGCCGCCGCGCCGTACCGCGCCCCGGCCAGGGTGCCGGTGACCGCCGCCACCGTGTCGGTGTCGCCGCCCAGGTCCACGGCCGCCCGTACGGCGTCCGCGAAGCCGGTCGTGGTGCGCAGCGCCCACACCGCCGAGCCCAGGCAGGGCCACACCGCCCCGTTGAACTCGGTGGCCAGCTCCGGATGCCAGTCTGGGGCGAGGACCCGCGCGTACCGCTCGCGGTGGTCCGGGTGGACGTGCGCCAGCGTCGCGGGGAGCGCGGAGAGGGGGTCGCCGCCGTCCAGGGCCACGCGTACGAGCTCGTGCAGGACGGCCGTGCCCTCCCAGGCGGCACGGTCCCCGTGGGTGAGCGCGGCGATCCGCCGGGCGGCGTCCATGGTCGGCTCCCGCCCGGAGGGGGCGAAGTACACCGCCGAGGTCGAGGCGCGCATCAGGGATCCGTTGCCCGCTGCCCGTGCATGGGTCTGGAAGTGCAGCGCGGCGGCCAGGTCCCACGGGTCGCCGCTCGTCAGCACGATCTCCGTCTGCAGCCCGATGTCCTTGGGGTCCCCGGCCGCCCAGCGCCGGAACCGGTCGAAGATGTCCGGGAGTTCGAGCCCGCCGGAGTCCAGCAGGGATTCCCCTACGAGCACCGCCATCTGCGTGTCGTCGGTGGCCTCGCCCGGATCCCAGCCGCCGCCCCCGCGCATCTCCTTGCCGCGGGCGCTCAACTGCCCGGCGGGGCCGAACTCGTAGGGCGCGCCGAGCGCGTCCCCGGCCGCCGAGCCGAGCACGGCGCCGACGGCACGGTCGATCCGGGTGGTCACGGGGTCTCCTCCTGAGGTCCGGGACATACGCGGTCCAGGACACCATGGGCGACGGCGCCCAGGTCGTCCAGCCCGGCCGAGGCCAGGGTGTCCGGTCGGTGCGGCGGGTCCGGCCCGGTGGGCGGGTCCGGGGCCGGCCTCCGCGAGCCGGGTGGCGAGTGCCCGGTCGTGCTCCAGGCAGCGCTCGGCGACCGCACGCAGCAGTGCGTCACGGGTCGGGAGGTGGTTCTTGGTGGTGCCGAGCGGCAGGTAGCCGGATCTTGCCCGGCCCGTGCCGCTCGAGGCCGGTCGGCGTTCCGCTTCCTCGCCGGCATGTCCGCCAGGCGCGTCCATAAGATCCACATGTGTCCGTACGGGTCCTCAACCGCGATTCAGGGCGAGAAGGCCGGTGGCATCCCTGTGGAACGTGAGTACGCTGCTACACATGACGGGTCATCCCTCGGGTCCGCTCTGGACGGGCCGGGCCTCCAACCGCGTGCAGTGGGTCCTCGCCGGAGCCGGTGCGGCTTGTCTCGCGCTCGGCATCGAGATCGCCGTCGACCACGCCTGGGACTCCGGCATCGTCGCGCTGCTCATGGCGGTGATCGGCTGCCTCGCCGCGGGCCTGCTCATCCTCTTCGGCACCCTCGCCTTCGTGCACGCCGCCGTCACCGTCGACGCCGAGGCCATCGAGGTGCGCTGCGGGCACATCGGCGTGCCGCGCCGGAAGATCCGGCTCGCGGAGGTGGCGGCGGCCGAGTACGCGCCCCTGGTCACCCCGCAGCAGTGGGGCGGCTGGGGCTACCGCTGGCGTCCCGAGCGCGGCACCGCCGTCATCGTCCGGCGCGGGGAAGCCCTGGTACTGCGGCTCGGCGACGGCAAGCTCTTCACCGTCACGGTCGACGACGCGGAGAACGCCGTACGTGTGATCCGCACCCATCTGCGCGCCCTGGCCCACTGACTCCGTCACCTGCACAGTGAGGGGACGTACACTCCGCCAGATGAGCAGCAGTGCGACCCGCGCGGCCGGGAACGAAGCCGGGAACGATGCCGGGAACGATGCCGGGAACGATGCCGGGAACGATGCCGGGAACGAACCGCGGGGACAGGCGGAGGCGGAAGACGGCGTGCGGACGCAAGCGCCCGTGCGGCGATGGGCCGCCCGGTCGGTGCGGCCCGTGCTCGCCGTCCTGTCCGGAGTGCTGCTCTACCTCAGCTTCCCGCCCCGCCCCTTGTGGTGGCTGGCCCCCTTCGCCCTCGCCCTCCTCGGCTGGTGCCTGTACGGGCGCCGCGCGCGGGCCGGTTTCGGCCTCGGCGTGCTGCACGGGCTCGGCTTCCTGCTGCCGCTGCTCGTCTGGACCGGTGAGGGCGTCGGCCCCGTCCCCTGGCTGGCCCTGGTCACCCTCGAATCCCTCCTGATCGGCCTCACCACCCTCGGTATCGCCCTCGTCAGCCGGCTCCCCGGCTGGCCGCTGTGGGGCGCCGCCGTCTGGATCGCCGGAGAGGCCCTGCGCGCCCGGGCCCCCTTCGGCGGCTTCTCCTGGGGCAAGCTCGCCTTCGGCCAGCCCGACGGGGTCTTCCTGCCGCTCGCCGCGGTCGGCGGCACCCCGCTGCTCTCCTTCGCCGTGGCCCTCTGCGGATTCGGGCTGTACGAGGTCCTGATCGTCGGCGCCGACACCCGCCGGGCCACCGCCGCGCTGCTCGCCGCCACCGCCGTGGCCGCCCCGCTCGCCGGGGCACTGGCGGCCGCGCCGCTGGTCTCCGACGCGGCCGAGGACGGCACCGTGGTGGCCGCCGTCATCCAGGGCAACGTCCCGCGCGCCGGGTTCGACTTCAACGCCCAGCGCCGCCAGGTCCTGGACAACCACGCCAACCGCACGATCCAGCTCGCCCAGGACATCAAGCTCGGCAAGGTCGCGAAGCCGGACTTCGTCGTCTGGCCGGAGAACTCCTCCGACATCGACCCGTACACCGAGCCCGACGCCTACGGCGTCATCGACAACGCGGTCAAGACCATCGGGGTGCCCGTCGCCATCGGCTCCGTACTGGCCCCGGAGACCGGCCCCCTGCGCAACACGATGATCCTGTGGGACCCGGTCAAGGGCCCCGTGGACACCTACGACAAGCGCAAGATCCAGCCCTTCGGCGAGCGCATCCCGATGCGCTCCTTCGTCCGCCTCTTCAGCTCCGACGTGGACCGGGTGCGGCGCGACTTCGGCCCCGGAAAGGAGCCCGGCGTCTTCGACATGGCGGGCAGCGGAGTCGGCATGGTCACCTGCTACGAGGCCGCCTTCGACGACGCGGTCCGCTCCACCGTCCAGGCCGGCGCCCAGGTCATCGCGGTGCCCAGCAACAACGCCACCTTCGGCCGCACCGAGATGACCTACCAGCAGCTCGCCATGGACCGGGTCCGGGCCGTGGAGCACAGCCGGACGGTACTGGTCCCCGTCACCAGCGGGGTCAGCGCCGTGATCCGCCCCGACGGCGAGATCGTGCAGCAGACCAAGATGTTCACGGCCGACGCCCTGGTCGCGGAGATCCCGCTGCGCTCCGCGCGGACGCCGGCCACCCGGTTCGGCCCGCTCGCGGAGTACGTGCTGCTGGCCGTGGCCCTGGGCGGCCTCGGCTGGTCGTTCGCCCGCCGTTCCGCCCGGTCCGCCCGGTCTTCGCAGGGGGTCGGGGCATGACCACACCCGACTTCATCCGTACCCTGCGTGCCACCGCCGGTCACCAGTTGCTGCTGCTGCCCGGGGTGACCGCCGTCGTCGTCGACGACCGGGGGCGGGTCCTGCTGGGCCGGCGCGCCGACACCGGACGGTGGTCCGTCGTCGGCGGGATCGCGGAACCGGGGGAGCAGCCGGCCGACACGGCGGTGCGCGAGGTGTACGAGGAGACGGCCGTGCGGTGCGTACCGGACCGGGTGGTGCTGGTGCAGATGCTCCCGCCGATCACCTACCCGAACGGGGACGTCTGCCAGTTCCAGGACATCACCTTCCGCTGCCGGGCCACCGGCGGGGAGGCCCGCGTCAACGACAACGAGTCGCTGGAGGTGGCCTGGTTCGCACCGGACGCGCTGCCGGAGCCGCTGGAGTCCTTCGCGGTGGACCGGATCCGCCAGGCCCTGCGCGACGAGCCGACCTGGTTCGAGTCCCCCGCGCCGATCGGCCCCGCCGGCTGACCGCCTCGCCCCGCCGGCTGACCGCCCGCCCCGCCGCCACCCTCTCCCGAGCTGCGCCCGGCCCCGGGTCAGCCGCCGGCGGAGGCCTCGCGGTAGAGCTCCACGGCCCGGTCGCCCATGACCGCGCTGTACGAGACCTCCGGCACGGTCCCGCCGCCCTCGTGGCCTCCGAGGACCCCCGCCAGGGCGCCGTCGACGAGCCAGGGGCTGCCGCTGGTGCCGCCGCTGAGGTCCGGGCACTCGATGCGGCGCTGGGTCCCGGAGAACAGGGTCGTGGCGTTGGCGCAGTACAGCGGGGAATCGGCGCGGCTCGGGTAGCCCACGACGGACACCCTGGCGTCGGCAGGCTGCCGCGGAGCGACCGGGAAGCCCCCGACCACGTCCTCGATCCGCCGGCCGTCCAGGGGGGCCACCGTCGCGAAGGCGATGTCCTCGTCGGGGTCCTCGCCGTCCGTCCAGCCCGGGGCCGCGTACACCCCGGTGAGCTTCCACAGGCCGTAAGGGGCCCTGCCGTCGCGGTAGCCCGGGGCGAAGAAGGTGGTGTCCGGGCTGCCCAGGCAGTGTGCGGCGGTGACGATCACATCGCGGCCCCGGCTGCGCACCACGGACGCGGTGCAGAAGTGGCCGCCGTCGAGCCCGCCCGCGAAGAGAGCGCCGACCCGCACGGCCGTCCCGTCGGCGGCGGCCGTGACGGTGACGCCGAGCGGCGGTTCGGCCGACGCGTCGGAGGCATCCACGCTGAGCAGGGCCGTCATGGTGGCGAGGGCCAGCAGGATCCGCGCAGCGCGCCGGCCACGGGCGCGGGCGCGGGAGCGGCGGTCCGGTCGGGAGACGAGGCGCTGGATCATGCTCCGAGCCTCGTGGGGGAACCTGTGACCGGAGCCGGGCAAGCCTTGTGAATCCCCTGTGAATCAGCGGAGGAGCCGTACGGCCCGCATCATCGCCCGCGACACCGCCGGTTCAGTCGCGCCGCTCGTACACCGTCACCCGGCGGCCGCGGACCTCCCGGTCCTCCACCACGGTGAACTCCGCCCGCAGGACGGCCGCCTTCGCCCGGTCCGCCGCGGAGCCCGAGGGCTTCGCCGCCTTCCGGGAGTCCGTCACCAGGAGGACCCGCCGCTGCTCCCGCAGGGCCGCCGAGATCCGTGCCGGGGCGGCCTCCTCGCCCTTGAGGGTGCCGGACTCCGCGGGGCCGCGTGACAGGGCGACGTCCTTCAGACCGGCGAACGCCCCGGGCGAGACCAGTGCGGTGTCCCGCCGGGCCGCCGGCACGAAGAGCACCGCGTCGCCGTCCCGCTTCAGCACGGACACCTCCCCGGCCACCGCCAGTACGTCGTCCACGCGGCTGGCCGGAGACCGGTCGGCCAGGGCCACGGGCAGCAGCGCCACCGCCGAGACCGCGACCGCGGCCGGCACGAGCGCGCC